>CAYZMY010000013.1:0-20348 GCA_964479605.1 uncultured Campylobacterales bacterium
CTCTGTTTGTGGACGGGAATTATAGCACCATAGAAACCGGTTGTCAAGAGAAATCCGACTAGATTGTAAAATTTTTTGAAAGATTTTGGAAAACAAAGATGTTTGGAATTAAAGCACTTTATTACAGTTTTTTTTCGTGTCTGTAATAAAGCGTGATATGAAAAAGATTATTGGACAGATTTGCCTGAAAAAGGGAGAAGCGCACTACCCCACGTCAACCCGCCGCCGAATGCATCCAGCAGCATGGTGTCTCCGTACTGCAGTCTTCCGCTTTCCCATATATCGTTCATAGCCATAGGGATGGAGGCTGAAGAGGTATTTCCATATTTTTCTACAGTAAGTACGACCTGCTCTTGCGTGAGATTCAATGCATCACCTACCGCTTTTATGATTCGATAATTTGCCTGATGCGGAATAAAGTGTTTTATCTCATCTGAGGAGATTTCATTATCATTTAGAATATTTACTACATCGCTTGTAAGTGTACGTACCGCAATTTTGAAAGTCTCATTTCCTTTCATCTTCATAGTACACAGTTTCTCTTCGATCACTTTTTGCGAACAGGGATTTTTTACACCGCACCCAGGTGTCATAAGAAGATCTCCATAGTTTCCGTCTGCTGAAAGATGGATATCTGTAATCGCTTCCGATTTTTTTCTTGTTCCGCTGATTACAGCTGCACCGGCACCATCTCCAAAAAGAACGCAAGTGGTTCTGTCGGTATAATCTACAATGGAACTCAGCTTTTCTGCACCGATTATGAGAACGTTCTTTTTCATGCCCGATTCTATAAATGCCTTGGCAACGGCCAGCGCATATATAAAACCGGTACAGGCGGCAGATATGTCAAATGCAGTAACATTTGTTCTGCCAAGTTTGGATGCGATAACACAAGCTGTAGAAGGCATACAAAAATAATCCGGCGATATCGTCGCACATACGATCATATCGATGTCATTGATTTTCAGTCCGGCACGATGAATCGCGATTTTTGCCGCTTCTACGCCCATATCACTCGTCAATTCATCTTCTCGCGCGATATGCCGCTCTTTGATTCCTGTGCGTTTCGATATCCACTCATCGGTCGTATCCACCAAAGACTCGAAATCTTTGTTTGTCATAACCTTTTCAGGAACATACGCACCAATCGATTTTAAAGCGGCTTTCATCTGCTCTACCTTTAAGAATTCATAGCTTCAAGACGCTCTCTTATCGCTTTGTTGACATCTGCTTCAACAAATCTGATCGCCTGAAACATAGCATTTTTAATAGCTTTGGGATTACTCTTGCCGTGGCTGATTATGGTACACCCTTTGACACCGAGAAGCGGCGCACCGCCATACTCTGCATAGTCAGTCTGCTTTTTCAACTTTCTGAAGACTCGTTTCATTAATATTGCACCTGCAATTGCTACGGGAGAGTGCTTTATCTCAGACTTCAGGTAGTGGCTGATCGTATCTGCAACACCTTCACTTGCCTTGAGAAGAACATTGCCCACAAATCCGTCACAAACTACGACATCTACAGATCCGTTGAATATGTCACCGCCCTCAACATTACCTACGAAACTGTCCAACTGGCTTATAAGCGGATATGCCGCCTTTGTGATTTCATTCCCTTTTGAAGGCTCTTCTCCGTTGGAAAGGAGACCCACTTTCGCTTTCGAACATCCCAAAACCTTATTGGCATATGCATCGCCCATAACGGCAAATTGGAAGAGGTTTTCTGCATCACAATCAACATTTGCACCGACATCAAGTACAACCGTCATTTTGCCGGTGACAGAAGTAGGCATGAACGTTGCGATTGCAGGCCTGGATATTCCCTTTATACGTCCTATTCGAAGCGTAGCCAGACTCATGGTTGCACCGCTGTGCCCGGCAGAAACAACGGCATCTGCTTTTCCGTTTCTAACCAGATCGACAGCTACATAGATCGATGAGTTTCTTCTTTTCAGCGCATCGGTAGCATGCTCATGCATGGATATGACATCTTCACAGTGAATAATTTCGACGCGATTTTTGAATTTCGGTGGAATAAGAGAAGCAATTTTACTCTTGTCCCCCACAAAAATAGGAAGATAGTTTTTCTTTTTCAGGGCAAAAATAGCCCCTTCAACAATCGGGTAGTGACCGAAGTCTCCACCCATTGCGTCAATGGCGACTCGAACCATTTATGCTTTGTATTCACCTGTAAATTTGTTCATACGGTGAGGCATTCGCCATGTTCCATCTTTATCTTTTACAGGTTTGGCAAGAGTAATCTTGTAATGAGTCCTTCTTTTTGCCGCACGCGTTTTACTGTTTCGTCTTTTTGGTACTGCCATTCTCTTCTCCTTAACTTAATTATGTATCAAATTTCAATTTCAAAATCTTCTTCACCTTCGCACTTTGGGCATAGGTGATATTCGCTTTCGATCGATGCCATTTCACTTTTGCATACTGAATCGAAGTCGACAATCCCGTCGAGGCATTCTATCATATCTAGCGACTCTTCCACCTTAACCGGTCGATCCACCACTTCAAGTGCAAATGATTCATCAACCGGAGCACTGAAAGTACAGCCGCAGCGGTCACAGACAAAGTCTGTTTCACCTTTGAGCACACCTTCTATCAGAACCTTGTGTTTTCCGCTTCGGCGAAAAGTGCCGAAGCACTCAACTCCGTTCTCTTTCAAGCGGAACGGTTTTGGAGGCTCATGTATCTTTCTAAGCGGTATCTGCATCAGATATTATTAGTGGATCTCTCTTTGGGCAAAGAAAAATGCAATTTCAGTTTTGGCATTTTCCAAACTGTCACTGCCATGTACGGCATTGGCATCGATACTTTCAGCGAAATCGGCACGTATTGTACCGGGGGCTGCCTCTTTAGGATTCGTAGCACCCATCAGCTCACGGTTTTTTGCAACCGCATTTTCGCCTTCCAGCACCATAACCACAACCGGGCCGCTTGTCATAAACTCTACAAGTTCCCCAAAGAAAGGGCGCTCTTTATGAACTGCATAAAACTCACCGGCATCCTGTTCGCTGAGCTGCAGCTTTTTCATTGCCGCAATACGCAGACCGTTGCTTTCAAACCTGTCAATGATCTTTCCTATCACACTCTTTGCAACTGCATCGGGCTTAATTATAGAAAGCGTTCGCTCCATGATGATTCCTCAAATAAATAAAATGGGTGGAATTATACATGAAGTTAGTTTAAGATTCTTTAAAAGATAGAAGTAAAGGGGAATCTCTTCGGCAGAAGCGCGTCCTGCCGAAAATAGAAGAATTTAGTAGTTATTCTACTACAGGCTGATGCTCTGTACGAGCCTCTTCAGAAACATCATCTCGGCATGTAGCGCCTTCTGCACATGCATCCCAGACGATACATCCTTCAGTCGGGCATGCAGTAGCACACGCCGGCTCATCGTGATAACCGACACACTCTACACACTTGTCTGCATATACATAATATATCTCTTCTCCTGTCGGATTATCCTCATCATCAACGATCGCTTCTACCGGACACTCGTCTATACAAGCACCGCAATTAATACAGGTATCTGTAATCAATACAGCCATTCCAGCTCCTTTTTTCAAATTTAATCATCCGTACTATAACACAACAATTTTAAAAAGTATTTAAACAGCGGGCTTATAGTCCGAGACTGCTTCTGATCACTTCAGTTTTGTCCGTTTTTTCCCATGTAAACTCCGGAAGCTCACGGCCAAAATGCCCGTATGCCGCTGTCTGCCTGTATATTGGGCGAAGGAGATCAAGTGACTCGATAATCCCTTTCGGAGTCAAATCGAACAGTTCATGAATAGACTTTTCTATTCTGCTTTCATCTACTTTCCCGGTTCCATGGGTATCTACCATTATAGATACGGGCTCTACTACTCCTATGGCATATGCAATCTGTATAGTTGCCTTGTCACAGACCCCGGCCGCTACAAGATTTTTTGCAACATATCTTGCCGCATACGCTCCACTTCTGTCTACTTTTGTAGGGTCTTTTCCGCTGAATGCACCGCCGCCGTGCGGGCAACTGCCGCCGTATGTATCTACAATAATTTTTCTTCCGGTAAGTCCGGCATCTCCCTGCGGTCCGCCTATGACAAAACGTCCTGTCGGATTGATATGGTAGGTAATATTGTCATCGATAAGCTCTTCGGGAATAACCTTATATATAAGCTCTTCTATAATGGCGTTTTTTAGTTTCTCCTGAGAAATATCGGGATCATGCTGAGTGGAAACCACAATAGTCTTGACTTTGCTGGGTTTTCCGTCTACATATTCTACCGTCACCTGAGCTTTACCGTCAGGGCGAAGAAACGGCAAAGTACCGTCTTTTCTAGCTTTGGCAAGTCCTTCTGTCAATTGATGGGCAAGATATATCGGAAGAGGCATCAATGTAGGCGTTTCACGGCAGGCATAGCCGAACATCAACCCCTGGTCTCCGGCACCGATAGCGCCGCCGCTTTGGTCGACACCCTGGTTTATATCGGGTGACTGCTCACCGACTCCGTTCAAAACTCCGGCGGATCGGTAGTCGAAACCGTAGAGTGCATCGGTATAACCTATTTGACGGACAACTTCACGGGCGATATCCTGCATAGGGGCATAGGTTTTCGTCTTGAGTTCACCGGCTATAACGCAAAAACCGTTTGAAAGCATTGTTTCGCAGGCAACACGCGCATTGGGATCGCGCTCAATGATATAGTCTAAAATCGCGTCGCTTATCTGGTCGGCCATCTTGTCGGGATGCCCTTCTGTGACAGATTCGGAAGTGAAGAGATAGCTTCTTGACACATATATCCTTTGATTATGATTTTGGAGTGATTATATCCAAATATTCGTAAAATATTAATGCTTCCGAATTATCTATATTTTTACTTCGCTATGATATAATTTTTTCTCAAAAAATCTTATCAAGGGAGAATCCATCATGCTTGTAACAAAAAAAGCACCTGATTTTACCGCAAATGCGGTTCTTGGAAACAATGAAATAGTTGACAACTTCAACCTCTATGAAAACTTCGGTGAAAAAGGTACCGTACTCTTTTTCTATCCGCTTGACTTCACATTCGTATGCCCCTCTGAAATTATCGCATTCGACCACAGACTCGATGATTTCACCAGCCGCGGCATAAATGTCATCGGATGTTCAATCGACTCTCACTTCACACACCTTGCCTGGAAAAATACGCCTGTAGACCAGGGCGGCATCGGACAGGTACGCTATCCTCTCGTTGCCGATCTTACGAAAGATATCGCACGCGATTATGATGTTCTTCTTGACGGAGGAGTAGCTCTTCGCGGTTCATTCCTGATCGATACCGACGGTACAGTACGCCATGCAGTAATCAACGACCTTCCGCTCGGAAGAAACATCGATGAAATGATCCGCATGATCGACGCTATGCACTTTACGAATGAGCACGGCGAAGTCTGCCCTGCCGGATGGCACAAAGGTGAAGAGGGTATGAAAGCAAACCCTGAAGGTGTTGCAGAGTATCTGGAAAAACACGCCGAAGAGCTCTAAAAGCTTAAAATCAGTCATGAGGGGCACATAGCCCCCCATGGCTTCAACTACCCTGCAAACTACTGTTGTTTACACAGCATAAATTCTGTAATTAAGACTTTTCAAGCTTCTTCAAAATTTTTTCGGCAATCTGTTCAGGTAAAATCCCCAAAGACTCTTCAACTTTTTTTGTATTTCCATGAGGGATAAATCTATCTTCGTACTCAAACGAAAGGATCTCGATCTTTTGCAGAGCTTCCGGAGTCACAGCCTCCGTGATTGCGGATGCGACACCGCCCTCTCTCGCCCCGTCACTGAATACAAACCATTTTGAAAATTTTGCGGCTGCATCTTCGAGAAGCGCTGCATCTATGGGTTTTACAAAACGCAAATCCAATACGGCAGCTTTTACACCCGCATCTTCAAGCAAATCTGCCACCTTCACAGCCCGGCCCACACCGTTTCCGTAACCTATCAGCAGTATCTCTCCCTCTTTTTCAAGATACTCCGCTTTGCCGAGCTCAAATCCGCTCGCTTTGTATCTTCCGTTTTCCAGCATCATGGAGCCGCGCGGATATCTGAAAGCACATGGAGTCGGAAAAGATGCTGCATACTCTACAGAAAGCTCCAAAGTTGCATTGTCGCGTGGAGCGAAGAGTGTCATATTCGGTATAATACGAAGATACCCTATATCGAATACGCCCTGATGCGTCTCTCCATCCTCTCCCACAATTCCGGCTCGGTCAATTGCAAAAGCAACCGGTAGATTCATTAGCGCAATATCGTGCACGACCTGATCGAATCCTCTTTGGAGAAATGTGGAGTAGATAGCGACAAATGGCTTGTACCCTTCTTTCGCGAGCGGCCCCATGGAGGTCACGGCATGCTGTTCTGCTATTCCTACGTCCCAGAAACGTTCGGGGAATTTCTCCATCAGCAGTTTCATTCCCGTACCGCTCGGCATTGCGGCAGTCACTCCCACGATCTTTTTATCATTCTCTGCCAATTCACACAGCTTTTCGCCGAAAACCTGTGTAGCACTTTTGCCGCTGCTTTTTTTTAGGCTCTCCCCGCTCTCTTTGTCGAAAGGTCCTACACCGTGCCAGTGTTCGAAGTAACCTTCGGCAATTTTATATCCCTTGCCTTTGACAGTCTGGGCATGTACAATTACCGGTTTTTGCATCTGTTTGGCAACTTCAAGAGTTTCGATCAGCTGCTCTATGTCGTGCCCGTCTACAGGCCCTATATACTCAAGCCCCATCTCTTCGAACAGAATACCGGGAGTAATCATTCTGATTCCCTCTTCCATTCTCTTTGCCATATAGGCGGCAGAATCTGGAAAATGCTCCAGCATCTTCTCTGTTCCCTCTTTGAATTTCTGGTAAAAAGGGCTTGCCATTGCCTGGGAGAGTATACGGCTGATAGCGCCTATCGGCTTTGCGATGCTCATCTCATTGTCGTTGAGAATAATGACGGCAGGATATTTCCTGTCCCCAAGTTCATTTAATGCCTCATAAACCATTCCTGCACTCATAGCTCCATCACCTATCATCGCTACAGGTATGCGCTCACCCTCTTCTCCCCTGAGTCTGATCGCCTTGGCAGCTCCAACGGCCAGAGAAACAGAGGTAGAGCTGTGACCGGCAACATAGTAGTCATAAGGTGACTCGGAAGGCTTGGTATAACCGCTTATACCGCCGAACTGGCGAAGAGTTTCGAACTTTTCCCAACGGTCTGTCAAAAGCTTGTGAGCATAGGCCTGATGGCTGACATCGAATAAAAAGGGATCTTTTTCTGCATCGAAAACATAATGCATTGCAACGATCAGATCTGCGGCACCAAGTGTACTGCTCAGATGGCCGCCGTGCCGGCTTACAACATCCAGTATGCGTTTTCTTATCTCATCCGCCAGTTTCTCAAGTTCCGGCAGACTCATCTGCTTGATGTTTTTCATCCATTACCTTGCTTTACGGTTCCAAAGACCGCTTCCTTAATTCTCTCAAATCTGTGCATAATCTCGCCGTCTATATTTCCTACGTCACTTAAAATAATCACACCTCCTGCGCCTACAGCCGGATCTGCAACGATCTCTACACTGTTTTTGCTCTCTTCGAGATGTTTTTTGATGAATTCATAATCGTCAGGATTGACTTTCAGAGTGATTTTGGCAGCATCCTTTACCTCCGCAAGAAGAAGTCTGGCAAGCCTCAGTGCCACCTCTTTGGAGTCGCTTTGGATCTCCTTTGCAACAACCTGTTTCGCAAGATCAAGTGCAGTTTCGATCAGCTCCTCTTCGATCGTATCAACCTTTTCAAGAAACATCTGCCTGCTCTGTTCCAGTGCTTCTATCGTAGCTGAAAAACGCTTTCGCTGCTCTTCCACAGCACCTTCCAACTGCTCCAGACACGCCTTTTGCCCAGCCTCTTTCCCCTCTTCAAAGGCAGCTGTTTTTTCCTCTTCCATACGCCTTTCAAACTCTTGCTGCTGCTTCTCAAGCTGCATCTGCATCTTTACAAGGTTGGTTGAAAGCTCATCCGCTTTTTTCAGCATCTGTTCAACTACTTCGTCTTTTGTCTCATCTGTCTGCGGCTGATCGGAAACTTCGGACTGCTGATCCGCCTGCTCGAAGTTATGCTCCTCACTCCCTTCCGACAGCGGGCTATCCTCACTGACTGCACCCTCCGCAAGTATTTTAAAGTGGTATTTCTGAATCACATGGCCGCTGGTTTTGTTCGGTGGGATAACTGTTTCCATACTACTCTATCATCTCCTCTGCCTCTCCGATACTGACAACACCCTCTTCTGCCAGTTTCTGAACGACTTCGACAATTTTTCTCTGTGCTCCTTCCACCTCTTTGACTTTGACCGCACCCATAAACTGCATCTCCTCTTCAAAGGCGTCCCTGGCACGCTGGGACATATTCGACAAGAAGCGCTCTTTCAGCTCTACCGGTGAACTTTTGAGTGCCAGCATAAGATCTTTCTTGTCTACAGATTTCAAGATCTCCCTGATAGCGTTGTTGTCAAGGTTGACGATATCTTCAAATGTAAACATCATCTCCTTGATGGCACTGGCCAGCTGTTCATCAAGCTGCTCTATCTGGACAAGGGTGGATTTTGCCGCCTTCTGGCCCAAACGGTTGAAAATATCGGCAACGGCTCTCGGCCCGCCGACCTCCACTTTGTAACTTGCCAGTGATTCAAGTTTATTCTCCAGAACTGTGGATACACGCTTGATGATCTGTGGAGAGATGTCGCCGAGATTCGCCATACGCATAGCAATTTCTGCACGCAGATCATCTTCGAAAAAACCGAGAACATTGGCTGCATCACCCGGGTCCATGTGGGCAAGTATAAGAGCGATTGTCTGCGGATGTTCGTTGACGATGAAGTCTGCGAGCTGCTGAGGCTTGATTTTGGAAAGAAAGCTGAAGTTCTGGCTGCTCTGCATCGTTTTTGAGAGCCTTTCGATTATTTTTTTCGCTTCATCTGGCCCCAGGGCTTTGTACAAAATCTCTTTGGCGTACTCCAGGCCCCCGGTACTCAGATACTGGTTGGACTGCATTATCGCATGAAACTCTTCGAGTATCGCCATGGCAACCGGCCGGTCGATAGTTTTTGCCATGGCTATAAATTTGGATATCTCCGTGATGGCTTCGACATCGAGATGGGCGAAGATGTTCGTCGTTACATCCTCTCCGAGCTGAATAAGCAAGATGGCGACCTTTTCGGCCATCGACAACTCTTCAAGCTGTGCCTGCTGCTGAGGCGTCAACTGTACACTCACGAGCCCTCCTTCTTGATCTTGCCGGCCGCACTCTGCTCCATCTCATTCTCGTCACGTATAAGGGCACTTATCAGTGCCGCGAATTCATCGGACTTCTCTTCGGCCATCTCTTTGATCTTTTCGAGCAATATATCATATTTGAGTTCATCTTCGCTGAACTCTTCCGTCAACCCGAGTTGCTCCTCCACCTTTTTACGCATCTCTGTAAACTTCTCTGTCAGAGACTCATGCTCCTCTTCCCCCAGACTGAGTACAGGCTCCCCTTCTGTCGTCTCCTGTACCGGAATTTCCAGCATACGTTCGCTGAAAGGAACAATAACCTTTTTATAGAAGAAAAAGAGCACCAGTGCCAACAGCAGATATTTTAGTATCGGTACAACCGGCTCTACATAAGAGTAAAACGTCGATACGGCTGATCTGTAGGCATTGGGTGTCATCTGCTTGGCGACCGCTTCAAATTTGAAATTCGAAACACTAACTTCATCTCCGCGATTTTTATCGAAGCCGATCGCCTGTTTTACGAGTGAAGCGATTTTGTCCAGCTCCTCCGGAGTTCTGGGTGTATACTCCATATCCCCGTTTTCGGACGGGGTATATTTGCCGTCGACCACCACAGCGGCCGTTACACGTTTGATAGTAGCGAACGGACCTTTGATATTTGAAACGGTCTTTGAAATCTCATAGTTTGTAGTCGTAGTGGACTTCTGGTATTTCTCTTTCTTGGAAGAAGATTCGATTCCCTGCACCGGACCGATATTGCTTACAGCACCGGGCACTCCCCCTGTCTGCGCCGGAGTTGCACCCTCTTTCTTCTCTTCCAGACTCTGTTCACTTCTGACCACGTTTTCAGGGTCGTACCGCTCCTCCACGCTGTCTCTTTGGGCAAAATCGAAATCGATTGTCACCTTGGCGACAACACGTTCTTTTGAACCTATAAACGGTGCAAGTATATTTACTATCTTTCTCTCGTAAGCGGACTCATAACGATTCTTATACTCTATCTGAAGCTTGGCAAGCTCTCCGTTCGCCCCATCTTCTTCGGCTTCGTTAAGCGGTTCCCCGTACTCATTTACAATTTTCACATTCTGTGGTGAAAGATTCGCTACTGCGGCCGCTACGATATTTTTTATTCCCGCTATCTGTTTTCTGGAGAGGCGCATCCCTTCAACGGTTTTTACTACGACCGAAGCACTCGGAGGTGTCGACTTGGAGACGAAAACGCTCTCTTTGGGAAGTGCAAGATGCACAGAAGCGCTCTCAATGGGCTGAAGACTATGTATTGTTCGTGAGAGCTCACCCTCAAGAGCTCTTAAAAACTTGACTTTCTGGTCAAAATCTGTAGAGCCGAACTGCTGCGTATCGAAGAGTTCAAAGCCGACGTGACTCTCTTTTGGAATTCCCTGCGATGCGACATTTATTCTGACTTTATAAACCTTTTCACGAGGTACTTCTATCACGCCATCTTTCGGAATCTTGTAGGGGACACCCTCTTTTTCAAGCTCCTGTATCACAAGAGCTGCATCCTTGCTGCTCAAATGATCAAACAAAACGGCATAGTCGCTGCTTCTGGAAGAGGAGGTATAAAGAACCAGAAAGACGATAAAACCGATTACGGCAAGCAGTGTCCCGA
The DNA here is from genome assembly GCA_964479605.1 of uncultured Campylobacterales bacterium. Taxonomy (GTDB): domain Bacteria; phylum Campylobacterota; class Campylobacteria; order Campylobacterales; family Hydrogenimonadaceae; genus Hydrogenimonas. The sequence goes on from CAYZMY010000013.1 coordinate 10,923, forward strand.
CGATAACCAGCTTTTGTGCACGGTTTAGCCGTTCATACAGGCGGGTAAGCTGTGTTGCCAGATCTTTGAAATTCATTTTTCCCCACTATCAAGCAGTTGCTGCATTTCTTCGAAAAAACGGAGATTCTCTTCCGGCTTTCCGATCGTGATTCGTACGGCATTGATGCCGTAGCCTTTCAGATCTCTGACGATGATCCCCCTGCGAAGCAACGCATCGCTGAGCTCTGTAGAGTCGGTCACACCTTCGAGTATATAGGTTATAAAGTTTGTATAGCTCTCTATTACCTCTATGCCGAACTTTTCGGCAAAAGCTTCGTACTCCTTCATCTGCTCGAAACAGCTTTTGAGTGTCATCCGAACGAACTCCTCATCCGCAAGTGCGGCTTCTGCAGCTATCAGACTGAGAGTCGTTACGTTAAACGGAGGCCGCAGCTTGTAGAGCCCCTTGATGAGCTCCTCATCCGCTATACCGTAACCGACACGCATGCCGCCGAGACCGTAGGCTTTCGAAAAGGTCCCCAGATATAGAAGATGAGGAAATTTCGCCGCCATGGCCGCGGGATCGAGCGCTTTCGAACCATCTTTGTAAGCCGCATACTCCTGGTAGGCCCCGTCCAGCACAACAAGCGTATCTCGGTCTATCGCATCGATAAAATTCTCTATATCAACTCTGTCCAGACAGTCTCCTGTAGGGTTGTTCGGAGCGCATATGAAGATTATCTCCGGTTCATGCTCTCTGTAAAGATCGAACATGGCATCGAGATCATGGCCTACTCCGGGTGCTTTTATTACAGCGGCTCCGCACTGTGCGGCATATATCTGGTACATGGCGAAAGTTATTTCGCTCTGCAGAATCTTAGCTCCGCCGTAAAGTTTTGCTCTGCATGCCAGCTCTATTACCTGGTCGCTGCCGGCACCGATAATCAGATTGCTGTTCTCAACCCCGTAACGGCCGGCAAGTGCGTTTTTCAAATCTGTCATTGTATCATCCGGATAACGGAACATAAGATCTGCAGCTTTTCGTACCGCTTCCGCCGCTTTAGGGCTGCATCCGTAAGGGTTTTCGTTGGAAGCAAGCTTGATGATCTGTGACGGGTCTATACCGAACTCGCGCACGACGAGCTCTATAGGCTTGCCTGGCTCGTAAGTTTTAAGGTGTTCGATAACCGGATTGAATTTCATTCTATTCCTTAACCGTTCTGGACGTAGCTGCCCAGATATTTTATCTCGTCTTGATGTTTGAGTAGAACCTTTTTGATAGCCGGTTCATCTTTATGCCCTTCGAAATCGATATAGAACCAGTAGTCAAATTCCGCCTCCGAAGATGCGGGCCTGCTTTCGATCTTTTTGAGGTTTATGCCGGCATCGTGAAAACTCTGTAGAAACTCGTAAAGACTTCCGGGTCTGTCCGAAAGCTTCGCTAGTATGGAAGTCTTGTCCGATCCGCTCGGCTCATTTTCGAAATCGCTCAGAATAATGAAGCGGGTTCTGTTCTTGTGGTTGTCCTCTATATTTTCGAACATCACGGGGACCTTGTAGAGCTTGGCCGCAATGTGCGAACAGATAGCCGCACTCTCACTGTCGTTTGCGGCCAGTCTTGCGGCTTTGGCTGTCGATTCGACAGGAACGTACTCTATGGAGTCAAGCTCATGTTCAAGCAGGAAACTTCTGCATTGATTGAATGCGATATCTTTCGAGTATATCCGCTTGATCTGGTGCAGATGCTGCGCTTTTGTAACGAAAGAGTGGTGTATGGGCAGGTAGAGCTCCGCTACTATTTTCAGATCGCTCTTTGCAAGCTCGTCGAGCGTCTCGCCGACGAAACCGTTCGTATTGTTTTCAATGGGCACTATGGCAAAGCGTGCCCGGTCTGCATGGACCGCCTTGAAAACCGCCGGTATCGAGTGCAAAGGTATATATTCGCTCATTGCCCCGAAACGGTTTTCGGCCGCCTGGTGTGTAAAGCTTCCTTCAGGGCCCAGATAAGCTACACGCTGCGGCTGTTCAAAATTTCTTGCAACAGCAAAAATTTCCAGAAATATCGCTTCTATGGCAGGTTCGGTGAGAGGCCCGCTGTTTTTCTCCATCAGCCTCCCTATAATCGCTTTTTCTCGTTCGGGCCTGTAGATCGAAGCTCCGGTTTTGTGCTTAAGTTCACCGACCTTCTGGACTATTCTTATGCGCCGGTTGAGCAGTTCCAGCAATCTGTCATCTATCTCGTCGATCTGCTTTCTAAGCTCTTCAAGGCTCATGCGGCACCTCTTTCGTAAGATTTGAACCAATCCCGCACATTGGCGGAGATCCACTCCGGACCGACCTGCTTCAGCTGATCTTCTACCTCTTCAACAGAAGTTATTTTTCCGCTCAGAACCAGTGCGGTACGCATGCCCATCTCTTTGGCCCCTTTAAGATCTCCGACCAGATCATCGCTGATCATGACGACGCTGTCGGGCTCTATGGATCCATCCTGCGCTTTCAATCTATGCATCGCCTCACTGTAAAAGCTGATACTGGGCTTTCCCACAACGTTATATCGGCGGCCTGTAGCGAAAGAGAGCATCTTGAGCAGTGCCCCGACACCGGGATATCGACGGCCGTTTTTGGAGTAGAGAGAAGTTTCATGCATACCGACCAGTTTCGCTCCACCCAAAATCGCTTCTATCATCGTCGCAAACTCATCGTTGCAAAAATCCTCTTTTATGCTCACAAGCACGGCTTCCGGAGATTCATATTCGAGTCTGTAGCCGCGACGCTGCAGCACTCTCAAAAAAGGTTCTGTTCCGTAGGCGGCAACCGAACACGGCGGTAAAATTTCTTCAAGTACCATAAGAGGGTCCAGATACTGATCATCCGAGAAATCGAAACCGAGACCCCTCAGATATGACCGAAACTCCTCACTCTCCATCTTGGTATTGTTGGTTACGAGAAGAAAAGGGAACCCTCTTTTTTTCAAAGATGCGATCACCTCCAAAGAGCCGGCAATCGGTTTTTTGTCGATATCGTCGATCAGTGTTCCCTGTACGTCGATCATAAACCCTTTTACAGACACATCTTCTCCAGTCTGATTAGATCTTCAAAACTCTCTTTTGCCCTGATGCAGCGCTCCTTGCCGTCGACAATCGCTACTTCGGCCGGTCTGGGGCGGGTATTATAGTTGCTTGCCATGACAAACCCGTAGGCCCCCGCGCTGTGTACAATAACCAGATCACCGGGCTCGGTAGCGGGCAGCAGGCGATTTTTGGCGAAGAAATCACCGCTTTCACATACAGGCCCGACCAGATCGGCTTCACTCTTTGAGCCGCTTTTTCCCAGCACCTCTACCCTATGGTAGGCGTTGTAGAGGCTGGGCCGCAAAAGATCGTTCATGCCGCCGTCGACGATAATGAACCTTTTGCCCTCGTTAACTTTTTCGTAGAGCACCCGTGTCAGAAAAAAGCCGCTGTTTCCTACCATGAAGCGTCCCGGTTCGCAGACGACCGTGACATCCAGTCCGTGCAGTACCGAAAAGATTGCCTGTGCGTAATCGTAGGGTTCTATCGTCTTCTCATCATCGTAAACGATCCCGAGTCCGCCGCCCACATCGAAAAAACGAATATCGATCTTTATGGCCTTCAGGCTGCGAACGAGATCGGCGACGATCGCGGCAGCCTCTTTTATAGGCTCCAGTTCCGTAAGCTGAGAACCTATATGAAAATGTATCCCTACGGGGTCTAGGTGCGCAGAGTTATTGGCACGTATATACATTCTTTTGGCGGTTTCAAGATCCACCCCGAATTTATTCTCATGCAGGCCGGTGGATATGTAGGGGTGTGTTTTAGGGTCGATATTCGGATTTACTCTGATACTTATTCGAGCTTTCATACCGATCTTTTTCGCAATCTCTTCTACGCGATTCATCTCCGCTTCGCTCTCCAGATTCAGAAGCAGGATATCCTCTTTCAGAGCCTCTTCGATCTCGTCGTCGCGCTTGCCCACCCCGCTGAAGATTATTTTGTATTTGGGAATACCGGAGATCAGCGCTCTGCGTACCTCGCCTATTGAGACACAGTCGGCACCGGAGCCGAGTTCGGCAAGATGTGAGATCACGGAGAGATTTGAGTTTGCTTTGACGGCATAGCTTATAAGAGATTTTTTGCCCGAGAAGGCTTTTTTCAGCTCTTCGTACTGTCTTGTTATATGTGCGAAGTCATATACATACAGCGGTGTATCATATTTTTCTGCCAGGACTTTGAAGTCGATCAAGAAAGGACCTTTGATTAAAAATTTTTCTATGCTGATATTACGCTATTTTGAGCAAAGTTCGGAATTTTGCAGGACCTGGCCGGACCTGCAACCCCCTAAAGCTTCGAAATCGAAGATTTCGAGACAGTGTTACACAAAAAGGCGCAACTTCAGTATTTTACGTAAATATGAGTATTTTATCAAAAAATCGTTAAAGTAGAGATTTTGCCCGAATCGGGAAAACCTTCAGGCTATCTGCCCGTCCTGAACATATAGCTGTATAGCGCTCCTGCAGCAAGCAGTGCTACGGCAGCAACTGTTCCCAGTTCCGGAAGTATGACTCCGCTGAGGCTTATGCGGTAGAGAAGATATATGATTCCCCAGACAAAAAGTGTGGTCCCTATCAGAACGAAAGAGACAAGAAGCAGGTTGGAGCTTCGTGCATGCGGCGGTATGGAGAGGAAAAATATGATTACAAGAGACATGGCGAAAAAGGGCGATACGACCATGTAGTAGAGAATGGAACGCACTTTGGATGTCTCCAGCTTTTGCGAAACGAGCAGGTTGAGCGCATCGTAGGCATCCTGGATCGTGTAGTATCTTTTTCCCTCGAAGACAGAAGTCAGAATTTTCGGTTTGAATCCTTCAAGTGTCTGAACATCCTTTTTATGCTCTATTTCGAGCCCCTGGGAAGAGAGCCCCTGCACATGCGGCTTGGTCACTATCCTGGCATCGGCTATGAGCCATCTGCTTCCGTCGAATCTGGCGCTTTTGCCGTAGATAATCTGCACCAGATCACCATCGTGCATTCTGTATATACGAATATCTTTAGCCTCTTTTTTTGAGGGTATCAGCTGTGAGATATATACAAAACTGTCATTGTATTTGACAAAAAGATTGCGCGTAACAGTCAGATTGTGCTTCTTTTGCATAAGAGCTTTCGCATAGAGTTCGGAGTTGACGAAAGTTGTGAAATGCAGGACGATATAGAGCAGTGTCAATACAAATGAAACAAATATAAAAGGTCTTAAAACCTCTTTTTTGGAGTATCCGAGAGCATAGAAACTGACTAGAGCGTTAGATCTGATAAGTGCCATTTTGGCCACGATCATAGAGAGCACGAGAGCAATCGGAAAGAGAAGGCTCAGAGCGTACGAACCTTTGTAGAACATATATAGAATTTTAATATTGAATCCGCTCAGCTTAGAGGCATTCTGCATATAGTCCAATCCGGCGAAGAAAAAGGCCAGTGCAAAAGCTATCAGAAAGAAATGGCGTATATACAGCCACGAGATGTAACGGAACATTCTCATTGTTTTTTCCAGTCAGCTTTTTTTACACTGTATCGGGAGGCCACGTACTCCAGCGTATGCTTGGTAAGCTCCAAAGCGGCCTCTGCGCTGTGTTCTATCCACTCCGGCAGTTGCTCTGCCTCCTCTTTCGCAAATGGGCTCAATACATAGTCTGCCGTCTGGGACTTGTAGGCCGGTTTTCCTATACCCATTCGAACGCGAAAATAGCCGCTGCCTATAGCGGCATCTATAGATTTGAGACCGTTGTGTCCGCCGTTGCCGCCGCCCTGCTTGAACCGAACGGAGCCAAACGGCAGGTCAAGGTCATCGTGTATGACTATGATACGCTCGAGTTCCACCTTGTAAAACTGTTTCACCGCCTGTACACTGATGCCGGAGCGATTCATGAAAGTGGCAGGTTTCAACAGAAGCAGATTCGATGTTTTGTAGAGTTCGCCGTGAAACGAAGATGACGATGCAGGGCTTGCCTGCACCTTTTGAAGCACTCTGTCGAGTGTAAGAAAGCCTATATTGTGGCGAGTCGCCTCATATTGGACCCCAGGGTTTCCCAGGCCGACGACTAGCCACATCGCAGATACTTATTTCGCTTTGATAACCCCGACAACAGGTACGCGTCCGGCTACCATGATTTTATATTTGTCCGACTCGGGAATATCTCTGACCAAAATAGCGTCTCCGACATCCAGATCGCTTACATCAAGAGTGAACGACTCGGGAATATTCTCTATCGTCCCTTTTACTTTGATACGCCTTTTGGAGATTGCCAAAACACCTTTGTTTTTGAGCCCTTTGGGTGTTCCGGTTGTTTTGACCGGCACCATATAGTGAGTCTCAACACCGGGCTGAGCCACCATCAGGTCGACATGCAGGATCTGATCAGTCACAGGGTGAAGCTGATACTCCTGAATAACTACATCCATCTCTTTGCCTCCCACTTTTACAGGGAATGCAAGCTTCTCTTTGTGGCGGACGGTTCTGATAAATTCACCCATCTTGAATGCGGCATGAGTATTCTCAAGCCCTTTTCCATAGATGTTGGCGATTAGATAACCATCTCGGCGAAGTTTTTTTGCATCGCTCTTGCCGATACTCTCTCTAACGTTTCCTTCCAACATAGTGTTGTCCTTCATACAGAAAATATAAGTACACAAACGTACTTTAAGAGGCGAATATTACCAAACTTCTGTTTAATCTTCTTTTAAAGCAAAAATGTCAGAGTCATGCTCCGGAATATATGCACCTTCTCCGGACTGGCCGGCGCCGATATTTGCATCCATTCCTTCTATACGAAGCTTCAGGTCACTCGGACTGGATGCATGCCTGATAGCCTCTTTCATAGAAATTTTGTCTTTCTGGTAGAGTTTTAGAAGTGCCGTATCGAAACTCTGTGTTCCGTAAATCTGTGTTCCGTCATCTAGCGCTTCTTTTATCTCCATATCGCGCCCTTCCAGGATAAGCTTCTGAATAAAAGATGTATTGAAGAGTATTTCCACTGCCGCCGTCTTCTTTCCGTCGACGGTTTTTACAAGCCGCTGTGAAAGAACCCCTTCGAGTACGGAAGCGAGGGTGTTTCGTACACGGTTCTGGTCTTCTGCGGGAAAGACGCTGATAATCCTGTTGATCGTCTCTTTCGCATCAAGCGTATGCAGAGTGGAGAAGACCAGGTGACCGGTCTCGGCGGCATGGAGCGCTGTATCGATTGTCTCGACATCACGCATCTCTCCGACGAGTATGATATCCGGGTCTTCACGCAGTGCGGAACGCAGGGCATTGGCAAAGCTCAGTGAATCCTGACCGATGCTGCGCTGGTTTATCAGGCATTTCCTGTCTTTGTGAACGAATTCAATAGGATCTTCTATCGTGATGATATGCTTTCTGTGTTTTCTGTTTACCTCGTCGATAATCGCAGCCAGTGTCGTAGATTTTCCAGAACCGGTTACACCGGTAACCAGAACAAGTCCGCGTGAAATATCTGTCAGTTTGTGCAGTGCTTCGGGAAGTTCCAGCTGGTCTATCGTCAAAATATCTACAGGAATAACCCTGAATACCGCCGAGACTCCGTCCATCTGAAAGAACATATTTCCCCTGAAACGGATCTTTTCGTCATATACATATAGAAAGTCGATCTCTTTTTTTTCAACAAACTCGGCAAAACGGCGCCGAAGCATCTCTTTTGCCAGCGTAATCGACTCCTCTTTGGTAATCTTCTCTTTGGTAACGGTAACGATATCGCCGTTTATCCGCGCACGTACTTGCGAGTTGGCCTTTATATGCAGGTCACTTCCCTCATGCTCGATGAGTCCTTTCATATACTGACGGACCCTGTTTGTCATCTCAAAAGTCAGTTCATTTACATCTACATCAATATCATATTCTGAATGTTCCATCGTTTTTCACTCCAAATGGGATAGTAGTCGGGAAAAAGAGTCTTTGAAAGCTTTGAGCCCTTCATCAGTCAGTGTATCGTAGATGCTCTGCATATCTATACCTGCGGCATCGACGGCTTTGAAAAATGTATCTATCGCCGCTTCATCCATAGGCAGTTTGGGTGCATGAAGCGGATGTTCCAAAAAAGCCTCTATCGTTGCAAGCGGAGCGGTATTGACTGAATGCGGCGCCATCAACTCCTTGATGTAATAATCGGCCTCATATGCATTCCCTTTAACACCTGTACTGGCAAAAAGAGTTCTAAGCGATTTCTCTTTGCGCGCTTCGACCATATTGTATATTCGAGCGGCGTTGATGATACCCAGGCGCCCGGGCTGCAGACCTGCACTCTCAAGCTTTTCATCGAGCATTCGGTCGAAGCGGCTTACAAAGACACTCAAAACTCCGCGAACATTTTTCTCTCCACCGGCCCTGAAAATCCTTAGCCCCTCCTGCATCGCATCAAGAGAACGCATAGCCTGCATCGGAGAGAATATCAGAGTTGCGTTTACATGGATTCCTTCGCTCATCAAACTCTTCATTGCCCGGTATCCGGCATCTGTAGCAGGCACCTTGATCATAACGTTTTCCATACCGATCTCTCTGTAAAGCCTGCGCCCCTCTTCTATCGTGCCTTCGGCGTCGTCACACAAAAAAGGGTCTACTTCTATGCTGACAAAACCGTCTTTCCCCTCTTCATAAAGAGGGAAAAGCGCTTCAGCCGCCATCTTGATATCCGTTGTAGCGAGAGCTTCGTACTTCGCTTTTGCAGAGTGATTCTGCAGAGTGTCGAGCTGTGCGGTATAGGCCGGCGACGTCTCTATAGAAGATGCAAATATGGAAGGATTGCTCGTTGCACCGTTGATAACGCCGTCGGCTACAAGCCGCCCGAACTCTTCTTGCAGATGATCCCGCTCTATAAAGTCTAGCCATAAAGAGAACCCGATGCGCTCATTTACCATATAAAATCTCCTTCTTCAATACCTTACCACTCCATTTCGGCAAGCAGATATTCATGCTGTTTCCAATCTCCATGCACACCGAGGCTTGTCTGGGTCTGTTCAAGTTCATCGAGAAACCTGTCCCGTTCTACGCGTACAGCCCCCAGTCTGATCAGATGGTCCGAGGGTATCTGGCAGTCTATAAAATCGAAATTCCATATTTTTGCCAGCGCTACCATATGTGCCAGAGCAATTTTGGAGGCATCCGGAACGAGCGTAAACATCGACTCTCCGAAAAATGCCCTTCCGGTACTGATACCGTAAAGCCCTCCGACAAGCTTCTCATCTTCGTCGTAAACCTCCACCGAATGGGCAAAACCGCGCAGATGCAAAGCGGTATAAGATTCTATCACTTCGGGCAGAATCCAGCTGCCCTCCTGGCCGCGTCGCGGCAGCTTTGCACAGTGGTGCATGACTGAAGTGAAGTTTCGGTCCAATTTTACCGAAAAGCGTTTTTGACGAAG
>CAYZMY010000014.1:0-18358 GCA_964479605.1 uncultured Campylobacterales bacterium
TTTTATGACAGCGTTTACAAACTTTAAACGGTGTTGAGCCGGTAGTGCGAAGGAGGAAAGGTCCTTTCGATCCGTGAGGATTGTGACAGCTTGAGCATACCAGCTCACGACCCGGTCTGGATGGGTCCGGTCTGCCGCGCGTAGGATGGCCTCCTTTATTTCTTGAGAAAACAAAAGCGTTAATAACATGCTTACCGGATGCTTTTTCAGCATGGCAGGTGGTACAGAGTTTCCATATTGGTTTTCTCAGAAAGAAAGCATTCGGCGAAGAGTGGGGATTGTGGCACTTGTTGCATCGTCCTGATTTTGTCGGACCGTGGTCTGAACGGTTGTGTTTCATTATATCTTCGACTCTTTCATGACACTTGAAACATCTGGGTGCGATAGGGTCCGGTTGAATGTATTTGCTTTTGTCTTCATCGAGAAGATTGTTTTCACCCGCTTTTCCTGTATGACAAACGGTGCACATAAAGTTGACTGATGGGGCATGGCCGTTTTTCCTGGAAGTAAGAACTTCATGGCATGAGTAGCAGTTTGAGTCCTGCGGATTTTCCAGTACCTGGATATCTTCTGTCAGGGCTCCTTTCGCCTTTATAGTCTTTTTTGGAGCTTTTTTAAAATCCGGTTTCATTTTATGGCATTTTGCACAGAGCTTTTCGTTTTTATTGTTATGGAAAAAGAATTTTTTGAATTTATAAGGAGCTTCGTCTGCACCTTCGTAGACTTCCGAGCGGTAGAATAGCTCTACACTCTTTTGTATGGTGCTATTGTCATCAGTATATGCCGTAACAGTAATATTGTTGTCGCCGAGTTTGAGCTTTACACTTTTACAGTAGTATCCGGTTTTTGGGCTGTTTTTGTATATATAGAGTTTTCCTTCACCTGTTTCGATCTCCAGTCTTCTGATTTTCCCGGGAGGAGTTTTGACAACAAGTGAAGCGAAAGCATCGTCATATATCGCTTTATTGTCAGGTGACAAAATTTCCAATATGTCTGAATCCGCTTTCCCTCCGGTTAGAAACAGGAAACCGAAGAGGAGAGCGGCCGCTATACGGTTTCTCCTCATGCAATTGCCTTATTATTTTGTATTGACAATAGGCTTCTCTCTGTCATAGTAGCGTCTTGCATGGCATGCCGGAGCACATGAACCGCCTGTAGGAGTCTCTATGTATCTGATCGGGAAATTGATCTTTCCGAATTTTGTCTTTTTCCTCAGGTGATGCGGGTAATCTTTCGTTCCGTGGAAATCGTGGCAGGCCCTACAGGTTCGTCCTTTTTTCTTGTCGACGTGAACAAAGTGCAGGTTTTTTGTTCCATTTCGGAAATTGGTGTACTCTGTCGTCTTCTCTTCGGTGACTTTTTTCGATTCGTGACACTCGAAGCAGATGTAGTTGTTTACATCGAAACTCGCATAGAATGTTGACGGGAACGGTTTTTTAAGCATTCTAAAATTCGGACTTCCGTGCGGGTTGTGGCACATTGCACAGTCACCCCACTGTATAGGACCGTGCCAGTCGGGATTTTCCTGAAGGTGTTTTGCCATATTCATCAGAACATATCCGTCTTCATCTCTTTTAAGAGGCTGGTTGTGACATTTCAGACACATATTCATAATGCTGTCTGCTTTCAACATTTTGGGCTGGCCCGTTCCGTGCGGATCGTGACACTCCTGGCATCCGTTCGGTCTGTTGATCGCGCCGTGCTTGTTTTTCGCTTTTTCTATCCACTCTTTTTTATCCGCGTGGCACATAAGGCAGAGATCTTTTTTGCCGTCGGCCTTAAGCTGAAATTTGTAATCTTCGGTATGCGGGTCGTGGCAGTTTATACACTGGTCTTTGACTGGCGGGTGAATATTTTCTGTATTGTGCAGAAACTCCCCTTTTGGAGTGTGGCAGGAGGTACAGAGTTCATTGATATTGGATACAACAAGGAGTCGCTTGTTCGGCGATTTGTGCGGGTTGTGACAAGCCGTACAGGCTCCTGCAGCGACAGGACCGTGAATGAACTTTTTTCCCTCTTTCAGATTTTTGTCGTGACACTGATAGCATAGATCCGGTGTATCCATAATGAGATCGTAGTTTTTGCTTTTGTCGGGATGTTTGTCTTTATGGCATACGGTACAGTCTCCCCATTCGAAAGGCGGGTGCACAACCTCCTTTTCAGAAAGCAGGTTCGGCTCGAAAAAGGGCTCTTTACCTGTTTTTTTGGGCTTTGGAACCTCCGCTACCACAGGAGCAGGCTCTTCTGCGACCGGTGTCGCTTCTACAGCCGGAACTTCCGGTGATTTTGTCTGGTTCTGCTCTACCGGTTGTACTTGTACGGTCTCGGTTTTTGCTGTAACGTTCTCTTCCGGTGCCTTCTCTTTTGACGGAGTAGTACATCCGGTCAGCAACAGTACGGCAAAAACCGTTGACAAAACGAATATCTTCCTCTTGGAAACTCTCATCTAATCCCCCTTTTGAATAAGTACTGATTATGTTTTTGGATAAAATCAAGAATATACAAAATAATTATATTCCTTTGTGAATGAATGATAATACAAATTTCTTGACCTGTCAAGATAAAAAATCATCATAAACCCTTCTTTACGAGTCTCTAAAAGCATAAACCATTATTGATTCTTATGTACACTTGTAAGATAATATGCCAATGCTCTGTAATCTTCTTCAAACATATGTTTCGTTTTATATAACTGCGGTTTCATAATTCCGAACCTTTGCGGCTCAATGATAGGTGGTGCATCCCCTTTTAGAAAATCCATCAACTTCCTTTCATTCCCAAGGTAGTGAATGGCAATTGTTTCAAGAGACGGTCCCACGCTTGCGGCATCATTTGTCGGTGCATGACAGATATTGCAGTTATATTTCTGGAATATCTGTTTTCCTCTTTCTGTAAGGTCCATTTGCGCATAGGCAAATCCGAACATAATAGAAAGAACCAGCAGTTTTTTTATCATTCTCTTCCCCTTCATCAAGCGGCAAACCATGCCGTTATTGTTATACTTTATACACTCTTTTTGTAAAACTTCTGTAAAAACAGAATTCTCTTCTTCAATCAAATAATTATATCACTAAAACATAAGTTACATCAGATTGAAAAAACAGTCTATTTATTTCTCTAATATTTTGATAAGATGCGCCGATATTTAAAAGTAATAAAATGGATGTTGCGCAACTGCATAAAATCCATAAAATTCATAGTATGCCGGAGAAGATAATGATGGAGAGTCTGGACCTGTTTTTAGACCATTTTTTTTCATATTTTATTGAGTTTGTAGAAGTAGTCCTTCTGCTTGTGATTTTCGGTCTGATAAATCTTTATATATATGACAAGTATGTACAGCGAAAGCACCAGCTCTTGATAAACTATCCGATAATCGGACGATTTCGCTATTTTTTCGAGACATTGAGAGAGCCGCTGAGACAATATTTTGCCGAAGAGACCTTTTATGAATCGAGGGATAAAGTAGAGTGGGTCTACAAAGCGGCGAAAAATGTACCCAATTTCATGTCTTTTTCGGTTTCACAGCCGTTTTCCGGTTCAAGGTTTGTAATAAAACATTCGTCTCAGGTGCTCAATGATAATGAAGTTGATTCAGATTTCGGTGTACTGTTCGGGAAAAACCGTCCCATACCCTTTCGCTCCAAAAGTCCGGTTATCCGTTCAGCTATGAGTGACGGCGCTTTGAGTCCGGAGTCGGTACGCGCATTTACTCTGGGGGCAACTCTTTCGGGTTTTACCATTAATACCGGTGAAGGAGGTTTGACTTCAAATTACTTCTTTACCCACAGGCCGGACCTCAAAAATGCAGAATATCTGGAGATCGTAAAGAGTACTCCGTCGGCCGAACTGGTTTTCAAGTTTATGACCTTTTTCTTCAACAGATCACTGGCCATTAAAGTCTATCGCAAGCAACTGCTGAACAAGAGGACGGAAAACACATATATATACGACCCGCTCTCACACTCGCTTTTCAGGGTAAATTGGAAAGCTCCGTTGTCGTCTTTTCCGAAAGAGGTACCCAAAGATATGCCCGATCTGATCTTACAGATGGGCTCCGGCCTCTACGGAGTACGTGACGAAAACGGAAATTTCGATGAGGAGCGCTACGAAAAGGTAATGCGTTTTTGCCGTATGACTGAAATAAAGATAGCCCAGGGTGCCAAGCAGACCGGCGGCAAGCTTGCGGGATCGAAGGTCACCGCCGATATCGCATACTACCGCGGAGTAGAGGAGGGGAAAGATCTGATATCTCCAAACCGTTTTCCGTATGCGGGCTCTACGGATGAACTGTTGGATTTTGTAGGCAGGCTTCAAGAGATTTCCAAAAAGCCGGTGGGAATGAAAATCGTAATTTCCGATGCAAAGAGTGTAGAAGAGATTGTGCAGACGATGAAGAGGCGCAAGGCCGAAGGGAAGGCGATAGTCGATTTTATCAGTGTAGACAGCGGTGACGGCGGTAGCGCGACTGCTCCTCTTGAGCTTATGGAGTCTGTGGGGCTTACGACACCCAATGCGCTTTATGTGATGGATACAATGCTTCGCAGGTATAATCTAAGAGACGATGTGAGCATAATATCGAGCGGCAAGATACTGGCACCAGACGATGTGGTGATCGCTTTGAGCCTCGGTGCCGATGCGGTAGGCATTGCACGGGGCTTCATGATGAGCGGCGGATGTATACGGGCGAGGAAGTGCTCCGGAACGCAGGGGCATGTATGCCCTGTAGGTATGGCGACTCAGGATCCCAAAAAGCGAGCTTCCTATCTTGTAGTGCGAAAAGGGGGAGAGATAGCAAACTACCATGCGAATCTCCTTAAAGGCATAAAGACACTGCTGGCGGTAATGGGTGTTAAAAAGATAGATGAACTCGATAAAAAGCATCTGACATTCAAAAACCGCTCCGGAGAGATTTTTTTCGATATAGACAACTATTTTCACCAAAAACTACATATCTGAAAGAGAGGAAAAATATGCAGCACTACTATAATGTCATTATCGTCGGAGGAGGAATTTCCGGCACCGCACTTTTGTACGAACTTGCAGAGTATACGGATATTGAGAGCGTAGCACTCTTTGAGAAATATCCGGCTATTGCACAGCTCAATACCAACGGAAGAAATAATTCGCAGACCCTGCACTGCGGAGATATAGAGACGAACTACACATTCGAGAAGGCAAAAAAGGTAAAAAGAACCGCCAGGATGCTTTCAAACTACGCACTGAAGCACGGATATGCCGAAAAGAGTATTTTCAAATTTCCGAAAATGGTCATAGGTGTGGGTGATGAAGAGATAGAGTTTATTAAGAAGCGGTATGAGACTTTCAGAAAGCTCTATCCTTATCTGGAGTTTTTCACAAAAGAGGATCTGGCGGCGATAGAGCCGAAACTTACAGAGGGACGCAAAGGGGATATCGCAGCTATGGGTGCCCTGGATGAATATTGTGCGATCGACTTCGGTGCGATAGCCGAGAGTTTCGTGCAGAATGCCAAAAAGAGCACCAAAGGCGTCTGCGACGTCCATTTGGGAACAGAAGTCTATCAGATAGACAAAATGGGCGATAAATTTCAGCTTCTAACGCCAAATGGAAAATATTTTGCGGACTATATCGTTGTGGATGCCGGAGCACACTCCCTGCTGCAGGCACACAAGATGGGATACGGGAAAGATTATGCATGTCTTCCCATCGGCGGGAGTTTTTACTATGCGCCCGCCTCCATTCTGGGCTCTAAAGTCTATACCGTCCAAAACGACAAACTTCCTTTTGCCGCTATTCACGGCGATCCCGATATTCTTGAAAAGGGAAAGACAAGGTTCGGTCCTACAGCGCTTGCACTTCCGAAACTGGAGCGCTATACGGAAAATACATATATGGAGTTTTTCGAATCGCTGCGGCCTGATAAATCGGTAATGAAGGTCTTTTACGACCTTCTCGCAGATAATGATATAAGGGAGTATATCTTTAAGAATATGATGTATGAGGTTCCGGGTATCCGCAAGGGACTCTTTTTGAAAGAGGCAAAAAAGATAATTCCGACACTGACGGAGAAGGATATAGAGTTTGCCGAACATGTGGGCGGGCTCAGGCCGCAGATAATCGATAAAAAAGAGAAGAAGCTGCTGCTTGGTGAAGCCAAAATAGATACAAAAGAGGGTATCGTGTTTAACATGACTCCCTCACCGGGCGCGACGAGCTGTCTTGGAAACGCTTTGAAAGATGTGGAACTGATTGCGGAATATCTTGGATGCGGATTCGACAGAAAAAGGCTGGAAAGGGATCTGCTTGAAGAGGAAGAGAGTGCGGAACAGCTGCATATCATGCCAGGATATGCAGCATCGGCCAGCTGATTTATGAAAGGGGAAGAGATGGGAACTTTTACGATAAAGAACAACAGGACCGGCGCCGCCGAAGAGTTTGAAGTACTGGAATCCACTCTGGGGGCTCCGGTTGTAAATATCGCGGGTCTTCGTTCAAAGCTCGGAGCATACACCTACGACAACGGACTCGGAGAGACAGCTACCTGCCAGTCGGCGATAACATATATCGACGGTGCGAAAGGGGAGCTTCTGTACAGGGGATACCCGATAGAGGAGCTGGCGCAGAAGAAGAACTATATCGAAGTCTGTTACCTTATTCTGCACGGTGAATTGCCGGAGAGTGCGGAGTATGACCGTTTCGAAAAGGATATAAGAACCAAAAGCTATCCGCATGAGGGGATAAAACACCTCTTCAACGCCTTCCCGGACAACGGCCACCCGATGGCTATACTCTCTTCCGCGGTTTCCGCTCTGAGTGCGTTTCACCATCAGCATCTCAATGTAAGTGGGGATGAGGAGTTTATGGAGATGGCCAGAAGAATCATCGCAAAGATGCCGACACTGGCCGCCTTTACATACCGCCACTCTATGGGTTACCCGCTGATTTATCCGGATATGGATAGGTATTTCACCGAAAACTTTCTCTATATGATGAGGGCATTTCCCACGGGAAAAACGGAGGTTAAAGATGTTGAGGTTCGAGCACTCGACAAAATATTTATGCTCCATGCAGACCATGAGCAGAATGCCTCCACAACGACTGTTAGAGCCGTAGGTTCCACAGGTGCGCACCCGTACGGGGCTGTAGTGGCCGGAATAAACGCGCTGTGGGGCAGAGCGCACGGCGGGGCCAATGAATCTGTAATCGCCCAGTTGGAGATGATAGGCAGTGTAGAGAATGTAGACAGTTTCATAAAGCGTGCAAAAGATCCTGACGATCCATTCCGCCTCATGGGATTCGGCCACAGGGTTTACAAAAATTTCGACCCGCGTGCGAGGGTTTTAAAAAGCCTCAGAGACGAACTTCGAGATACCATAGGCATAAGCTCCAGACTTATAGAGATTGCCGACAGGGTCGAGCAGATAGCATTGAGTGATGAATATTTCGTCAAGAGAAACCTTTACCCTAATATAGATTTCTACTCCGGCACAATTTTGGAAGCTCTGGGTATTCGCAAGAAGATGTTTACGCCGATCTTTGTTATAGGCCGTACGGTGGGCTGGATAGCACACCTGATAGAGCAGAAAAAAGACCAGAAGCAGAAAATATACCGTCCGCGCCAGAGGTATATAGGCAAGGTCAGAAGAAGCGTTCCCTAAGAGTCCGGCAGACTCCTGGTCTCAGGCGGAAACGGTGTAGCCGACCCCGTTTACGTTTGTGATTATGTCGTCTCCTATAGCATTGCGGAAACGGTGGATGAGGGATCTCAGGGTGTTGTCGCTCTTTATCTCTCTCCAGACTTCGAGGCATATCTGTTCGTTTGATACGGTACTGTTTTTGTTTTTCGCAAGAAGTTCGATAAGTTTAAGTTTTTTGGAGGTAAGAGGGACCTCTTTGCCGTTTTTCATCAGCCGATGGTTTAGTGTATCGAAAAAGAAGCCGTTTTTAAGCTCTATAAGGCCGTTTTTAAGGCCCTCTTCAACTTTTCCGTCGTGTGTAAGAGCTACCTTAAGTGTCGCGAGAATCTCTTTTTCCCGATAGGGTTTCATCAGATAGGCATAAGCTTTTGACATTTCGGCATACTCTATCATCTCTTTTTCAGCATATGCGGTTAGAAAGATAATTTTGCTTGATGGGATAATACGACTCAATTGCAGAGCCGCTTCAGTTCCGGTAATTCTACCTTTGAGCATAATGTCCATAAGTATGGCATCGGGTTTGCTCTTTTTGCACTCTTTGACCGTATCTTCCGCATTGTCGGCGATTCCTAAAACCTCATAACCCGCTTTTTGAAGTATCTGTTTTAGATATTCGGCTGAAAGCAGGTCGTCTTCTGCAATAAAAACTCTCTTTTTCTCGTTCACTTCCAAGCTCCGGGTAAGAAGATTCTGCCGTTTGTCGTACCGATTTCAACTGCACGCTTTTTGTGCAGACCTTTGGACACGTACTACATTTTATATGAAAGATTATGCTAAAAAAAGGCTAAATCCATACTTACCCCTTTTTTGACACTCTTTTTATCCTGTGAAAGAGAGGGTGTCGGAGCTTTGAAAGTATGAAATAGAGGGAGTTTGGAGAAACGTTAACAGATGTAACGCCATGAGATTAAAAAAACGAAATTAAAACAGAATTTATTAGAAGTAGGATGAAGTGTGCAGAGACTCAAAACAAAGGAGGAGAGATGCAGGATTATATATACGAGGCGCGACTTCAGGCGCGTATCTGTGAAGAGTGTGTATTGGATCTGCCGAATATCGATTTTTCCATTTACAGAAGTGTGGAAAAAGAGTGTTCCGATCTGCCGGATGTCCGAAAATCGTTCAAACAGTTGAGTGAGGAGGAGTTGAAAAAGCGGGAATCATCTCTTCTGTGCCGCGGCAGAAGTGATGAAAACGGAAAGATAAGCTGTACCTTGGGTTCGCAAAACAATCCTTACGACGGAGAGTGCATAGAGGTAGTGATAACCTTCAAAGAGATTGCGGGCCGTGACGGGAAGCTGAGCGAAGCGGAACACTACAGAGTCGCTGTATATACTCCCAAATGGAATGAGACACAAAAAGGGTACTACAATTTTTCCGAGATTACGATACCCGCCTCTTTGTGGTGTGCATTTTTGAAGAAACATGGAGTCTGGGTAATCTGCGGAAGGGTTGTAACATGCGGCAAAACTGTGGTGCCGGTAGGAGACGTGACCGTAAAAGCGTACGATGTGGACTGGATAGAGGATGACTATATCGGATCGGACGTTACCGACAGTCACGGCAGGTTTCTTATCTTTTATGACAAGTCCAGATTCAACCGTACACCGTTTTCTCCGTTTATAAATATAGAGTGGACCGGCGGTCCGGACCTATATTTTAAAATCGAGGGAGTGGATTCCGACGGCAATCCGGTTACACTGCTTGATGAAGACCGTTCGCGAGGAAGATCCCCGGACAGAGAGAATGTGACGAACTGCTTCTGTACAAAACTGTGTGTGGAAAATCCTCCCGGCAGCACAGGCACTATAGCTGACAGTGCATGGACCGGCATAGGGACCCATTTTACAATTCCCGACTCCGGGTCTCTTAACGATTTCGATGCAGACGGATATGCCGGTTCTCTGAAATACGCCTTTACGGGTGTCATAAGAATGACGGGACAGTCGTTGAGATTTTCCGGCTCCAACCCGGTTGAATATAGATTTCTGCTAAGTCATTCTACAGCCGGCAACGGTACATCCTTCCTGCCGGAGAGTGATTTTACAACCGTTGTGGGAGCGGGTGCGGGAAGCGACCTTTTCGTAAATACGAAAATAGGTCAGATGTGGCGTTTCAGTCCCAGCTTCAGGATTGTGGATATATATGCCCAAAAGGGCGATCTGGACAGTGACGGGTGGCTTGATGTGAACAACTCTATAGAGCGTACCTTCACTAGCGATCCAACTCTTAATGTCGCTGATCTCTCTATTCCCGGTTTGTGGACATGGGTCGATCTGGACGGCATGATGGCTATTGATACAATGAAGTTCATCAACAGTCCCAATATTCCCGATGGTGCGGCGGATCCGGGAGAGCCTGTCGCCCCTGCAGACCGTCTTCCTGTGCAGAAGATGTCTATACGGTTTGAGACAAGAAAGGTCATCGACAAAGCTACAGACACCTATGCGCCGCTGCCGGGAAACGGTATGACGCTCAACTCGATCGTAGTAAACAACAATCCCGCGTTTATGAAAGTGGCCATGAAAGAGCATTTGAGCTCCGGTGCATGTACGCCGCTTTCAGGCAAAGTACATGCCGTTTACACAGTCTGTCACCCGCACCTGGATGATGTTACGCTTCAAGTGAGGAAAAACAGTGTCTTGACATGGACAAGCCTTTCAGACGGTTCCGTCCCGCTTGTAAATAATACAAATACCGCACTGGATCTGCTTAACAACAGTACCGGTATCGAGATAAACAGTGCTGTTGCGATGAGCAAGTGTACATACATTGTGAGGCTCGTCGTTCGAAGAAGGCTACATACCGGAGACAGCGCGGTAAGCAGTACTTACGTAGATACATCATTTTACTGGGAGTGATACATTATGAGAGAGAAAAATATAAAAATCTTCCTGCTGAAGTTTTTAAAGTGGATGTTTGCGGCTACTATTGCCCTGTCGTTTACCTCTTGTACATACATGAAGATGAATCCGCCGCCGGATACGGATAAAGCCTTTTTTAACCACAATAATTCATGTTACCTTGCGACGGCCGCAAATATGCTTGCAGGCGCAGGATACGGCGACGGTACAACGGTACAGCAAAGAGCCGAGGATATATACGGTGATCTGACGGCACATTTCGGTACCGCCAACAGCGGCTGGACCGATACCGCACTATCCTGGTGGCTCGCTTCGACCAACAATACGTGGAGTACCAACCCCTATACCGTCGTGACGGTTTACGGAAACAAAAGCCCGCGTTATCCATGGGCCAATGCCAATGGAGCCGAAGAGATAGCAAACCACCTCAGAAGCTGTAATTTCGTAGGGCTCAGCATAAGCTGGCCTACTGATGCTGTTGACGGCCACGGCAATCCGATTATAGGAAGCGGCGGTCATGCCATAACAGGGTGGGGCGACAGGAGCAGGCTTCCGTGGAAAGGATACAGCGATGCGATTTCGAGCAATCCATCGGTTATCCGCCTGACAGATTCGGACAGAGAAGACGGAGGAGATGTGCAGCAGTACGATTACGACTCCTATAACAGCCCGAACCCCGGAGGAGCCAATGAAGGAAACGGATGGTATATGGATTACAGTGGCAACCATCCCTACATCAAGCATATCGTTACCCTCTCCCCTACACAAAACAGCAGCGGCAAAGCAAACATACAGCGCGTTACAGGCTCTTATAAGATTCTTCAGGAAGCTAACAGGCCTGCTACCGGTCTCTCCTATCGTGTGGGCACCGATGTAGACATACTCTCATACGTTACATGGGTAAGCTGGGATACGGAAGCGGTTCCTGATATAGAGGAGAGCCAGCCTCAAAGACGCTATCTCGATGTAGAGTGGGACTTCGGCAGAAAGTCGATACCGGAGTCGAGATGGGTTACTATAACTACAGAGTTCATCCTGCGCAACTGGAATGCTATGAAGTATGAAAATGTTCACTTCATCTACCCCGGGGTGCTTCATGCAAAAGATATGCCTTCGGTCAGATGGATGATAAAATCGGAAAAAGTCAAAAAGGCGGACAAAATTCCGAATGTGACCGGCGGCTATCTGCTGGCTTCATTCGATATAGTAAAAGTCTCCCGGCCCGGGTGGGTTCATACGGTAGGGAAATACAGGCTTTTGCATCAGTACAGTTATACCCAGTCTCCAGAGCATCACAGACTTGTGCTTGAAGGGGAAAAAGGCTACAGCATTGCCAATCTGAAAGTCGGGCACTCATACGGCTATCTTGACAGAAAGGCTCTGTGGAAGTTTGAAAACTGGATGGGCGAAAAGAGCGGAAAACTCTACGCACTGGGCACCAAACCTGTCAAAATAAAGATTGACTGGAGCGGAAGGCTGCCATATCCGAAAGGCGAAGATATCGAAAATCGCATCGATAGTCTGAAAGAGGGTCTGATGAAAAAGCCGCCTAAGCTTGAGAGGAAGCAATAAACTGTTTTTAAATGATTTCGGGAGGGTGATTTATATTTGAAGGTGGTGGGCCAACCAGGACTCGAACCTGGGACCATCCGGTTATGAGCCGGATGCTCTAACCAACTGAGCTATTGGCCCTTAAAGGGTTTCGGTTCTAAAGAAAAGTAACTTTAGAGCCGGAATTATACAAGAAATTGAATCGAAAAGCAATAAAGTTTTCCAAAATCCCAAAAAGTAGCATGAAATTTATGAAACTGCTGCCTCCGTGGCTCAGCAGCGGCAGCGGTACACCGACGACCGGAGCGAGGCCCATAGTCATAAGAATATTTACACTCGTATAGACAAAAAGGAGAAAGGCTATACCGTATGCGGTGACCTTTATGAAGAAGTCTCCCCTTGCATGCATGCCTAGGCTGAGGATATGCAGAATCAGCATCGCATAAAGGAGTATAAGCCCTGCCGCACCGATGAATCCGAATCGCTCTACGAAGTAGGCGAAAATAAAGTCGCTTGAGGCTATCGGCAGAAACTTCAGCTGAGTCTGTGTAGCCTCCTCTTTGGGTTTTCCGCTCATACCTCCGGAACCGATGGCGATGATCGACTGCTGAACGTGATAGCTCGGCTTTTCTGCGAGAAAATCGTGGATTCTCTTTTTTTGGTAGTCGTGAAGATTGCCGTATAAAAAGGGTGCGGCAACAGCAAGCGTGATGGCTATACCTGCCCAGATTTTCCACTTAACCCCCACCAGAAAGAGCACTCCGTAGCCTATAATAAGAAGTACAAGCGCCGTTCCCAGATCAGGCTCTTTCGCTATGAGCAAAAACGGCAAAAGTATATAAAAGGAGAATTTTCCGAAATCTTTCAGGCCGTAGCCGCCGGGTTGCGGAGGATTATCCTGAATGAGATATGCGAGCATCAGGATAAAAGCGGGTTTGAAGAGTTCGGAAGGCTGGATTGTAAGACCGATAAACGGAATCTCGAGCCATCGCTGTGCCCCGAGCTTGGTGACTCCGAAAATATCTACACTGAGCAGCAGGAGTATGGTCATCCAGTAGAAAAAGGGTATAAGCCATCTTATTGACCGCCATGGAATCAGAAAGAAGAGAAAAAATATGACAAACCCGATCGCGGTGTAGAGAAGCTCTTTTCGAAAGAGTGCCGGACTGATCTCCTTGACCAGATAGAGCGACGTGAGAATAAGCGGCAGTATCAGCAGAATGAGAAAAAAATCGAAATGTGTTAAAATGCGCCTGTCAAACATCAAGAAATGTTTCATAGAATCCTACTGCCAAACTGATTTCAGGAAATTGTATCGAAGAAATGAAAAGAGAGAGTTTAACACGACTGCTGACTGCACAAAAAGTTGAGAGGCTGGACCGCTTTTTGCACGCTCATCTGGGCGGTTCTAGAAGCCAGGTGGAGCAGCTTGTAAAAAAAGGGTTTGTAAAAGTCGGCGGCAGAAAGATAACTAAAGCCGGTTATAAAGTTACTCCCGGCGAAAAGATTGAATATACTATCCCCAAAGAGCCGGAGTATGAAGCTGCGGCTGTCGACTTTGATGTTCCCGTAATCTACGAAGATAAAGATATTCTGGTTATAAACAAACCTTCCGGACTTGTCGTGCATCCGGCTCCGAGTGTAAAGGAGGCGACACTCGTGGACTGGCTCAAGGCCAAAGGAGTATCACTTTCCACAATAAGCGGAGAGGAGCGCCACGGTATAGTTCATCGTCTTGACAAAGAGACAAGCGGTGCGATGGTGGTGGCCAAAAGCAACAGCGTTCATGAAAATCTTTCAAAACAGCTTCAGGAGCGCTCCATGGGGCGATATTACATAGCCGTAGTCGACTATCCTCTGAAAAGCTCCGGCATAGTGGAGGGGCCGATAGCCAGAAATCCGGCCAACAGGCTCAAGATGGGTATAGTTTCCGGCGGAAAGCCTGCCAAAACACGCTTCGAAAAACTGATCGCTTCCGAAAAGAGCCCATATGAACTCGTAGCTGCTAAACTCTTTACGGGACGAACCCATCAGATAAGGGTGCATCTGGCGTCGCTCGGGCGTCATATAGCAGGTGACAGTTTATACGGTTTTAAGAGCGGCAAAGGTAAAATAGAACGTATTTTGCTGCATGCTTTTGTGCTCTATCTGAAACACCCTAAAACAGGTGAGCTTATGCAGTTTACTGCAGAGATTCCCGACTCTATGAAAAAAATGATCGAGAGCTATTTTGATAAGGAGAAACTAGATGAAATACTGGATCCGTGCACTCTGCTTCGGCGCTTTGATGATGATTGCAAGCGGATGCGCAACGAAGAGCGTAACGCCTGAAGTACCTAAAGTCAGAACCGACCTGCCGAAGGTGGAGTCGATCAAAACGCTGAGTGATATGAACAGCGTAGGTTTTGAATGGAAGATGATAACTTCAGGGCGCATAGAAGGGTATCTGCTCTACAGGCTGGACCCGGGAAGCAGAGATGGCAAACTGAAGCGTGTCGCCACAATCACCGACCGTTACAGCTCTCACTATGTAGATGAAAATCTGCAGCCGGGATCTTTGTATGTATATCAGATGTCGACCTATACGGCTGACGGTTACGAGTCTTTGCAGTCGAAGCCGGTTCGTGTGAAGACCGCTCCGATGGTCCCTTCGGTCAGTTTTCTGCGTGCCATAGCCAACCTGCCTGAAAGAATAAAACTGATCTGGCGTCCGCATCAGGATCTGCGTGTAAACGGGTATATCGTTGAACGTACTACAGTTTCGGAGCCGGGGAAGTGGGAGAAAATAGCTGAGGTTGAAAACCGTTTGAGTGCAGAGTATATAGACAGACAGATCAAGCCCGAAGAGGTTTACGTATACAGGGTGAAGGTAAAACTCTGCAACGGTCTAGTATCCGGCCCCAGTACTGCCGTCAAAGCGATAACAAAGGCTCTTCCCAAGCCGCCCTTGAACCTGAGTGCTACGCAGGATCTGCCCAGAAAAATTCATCTTGAGTGGCAGCCCAGCCCGACTCCTGATGTTGTATATTACAAAGTTTACAGAAGCCCTTTTGCAAATGCGTTTTACAGTTACCGTGCAAAAACCGACAAACCCTTTTTTGATGACAAAGTGGACGATGACGGAAAGATCTACTACTACAAGGTTTCCGCCGTAGACAAAGACGGACTTGAGAGTCCGATTCCGGAAGTACCTGTTATGGGCAGCACTCTGGCCAAGCCCTCCGCACCTACGATAACCGCGGCGAAAACGGCATTCAACCAGGGAATAATTATCTGGGAACCGGGAGATGACCGTGCGGACAGATATGATGTTATCCGCACACACTGGGAAGGACTTACAAGGCAGGAGCGTACTTTTGCCAATATTTACGGTAACAAATTTGTCGACAAATTTATGAAGCCTGGGGTGAAATATACCTACAAAGTTGTAGAAATAGATCGTAACGGACTGCGTTCCGAACCCTCCGAGGCGGTTGATCTCTATCTTGAAGCAAGGCAGTAGAACAAGCTTATGCCGCATATTCGAATAGAGAGTTTTAAAGAGCCTGCTCTGCCGTATGAGGCAAGGGGGGTCAGATTCGAATGGTTTGCCAAAAGTCTGGAGCATGCCGGCGAAGGGTTTTTCGGTGTAGTGAGTGACGGAGTTCCTTTTCTGCTGCATCTGAAACCGAAAGGTGAGAATCTGCTTATAAAGGGAGAGAAGATTTCCAGGCCTTCTCCGAATACCCTTTTGAAAAAAGCTCTTCAGGCTTATATTGACGAGTTTGAACCGAAGTTGATGTTTGACAATATAGCGAATATAGAGAATGCCAGGCTTACAAAACCGCCGGGCTCGCTGAAAGATATTTCCGAATTCGATCCTGCCTCTTTGCCCGACAAGCCTCTATGGATTGAGATAGGATTCGGCAGCGGCCGCCATCTGGTTCATCAGGCGAAAAACAACCCAGACGTTCACCTTGTCGGCCTTGAAATTCACAGACCCTCGCTCGAGCAGGTGATGAGGCGTATAGAGCTTGACAATATAGAAAATCTATGGGTCATAGATTACGATGCACGTCTTTTTATGGAGCTGCTCCCAAGCAACAGGGTGGAGAGGATTTTTGTACATTTTCCGGTCCCCTGGGATAAAAAGCCGCATAGAAGGGTGATATCTGACTCTTTTTTGCAGGAGTCTTTACGTGTGCTGAAGCCGGGCGGTACTCTGGAGCTTCGTACAGACAGTGAAAACTACTTCAGGTATGCAATGGAGGTTTTCACACATCCCAAAGAGGTGAAACTCAGGCTCTATAAAAACCTGGAAGCAGCGGTGCGAAGCAAATATGAGGATCGCTGGAGAAAGCTTGAGAAGAATATTTACGAGATACATGTAGAGTCTCTTGAAGATTCCGAACAGAGAGTCTCGGAGTACGATTTCTCTTTTGAAAATGCATTGCCTTTGAAAGAACTTTTTGAAAAAAAGCCTGAAAAAGCGTGGATTGAGAAAGATTTTTTCGTACATGTGGAGCGTTTTTACTCTATCGGTGAAAAGGAGGGGCTGATAAGGATCTCTTTCGGCAGCTTCGACAGACCGGAGCATAAATTTGTACTGATCAAAGAGTCCGGTGCGCAATACTATCCGCATCCGCCGGTAAAAACCGCCACAAATTACAAAGCACACTTGAAAATAAGGGAGTGGATTCAATGCGCAACGTCATAGAGGCCAACGCTCTGAAGCTGGCATATCCAAGACATGAGCCGGTTATAAAGAGTGCCACTTTTACGGTTCAGACCGGAGAGTTTGTCTTTATAACCGGTGCCAGCGGAAGCGGAAAGTCGACTTTGCTGAAATCTATGTACGGGTCCATGCCGCTTTTTGACGGAGATCTTCAGGTAGGCGGTATCGATATGAGTTCGGTATCGGGCTCAAAACTCTACAAGCTGCGCAGGCATATAGGTATAATTTTTCAAGACTACAAACTGATCACGGAGTGGAGTGTCGAAAAAAATGTAATGCTGCCGCTCATTATCGCAGGCTTTCCGAAAGATGTCTGCCGGGCACAGGCGCAGAAACTTTTAACGCATGTAAAACTCTCGCATAAAAGCGACAAGTATCCGCTTGAGCTCAGCGGAGGAGAGCAGCAGAGAGTTGCTATGGCAAGAGCACTTGCACACAACCCTTTTTTGATTCTTGCAGACGAGCCCACCGGTAATCTGGACGATTATTCGTCCCAGGTGGTTTGGGACCTGCTGGAGCGTGCAAATGACGAATTGGAGACTACCATACTGGTCGTTACACACCATATACCCGAGATGTTCAGTGCCGAATACAGACACCTGATGATTGAAAACGGAGTGATCTATGAGATCCATTAGACACCACCTTTCACTCATACTTCCGCTTTTTGCCATTCTCTTCTGTATCGAATATCTGCTGGTTTTTGACCGTATAACGAAGAGTTACGAAACCAAGCTGAAAGAGAACTATTCGCTCATACTCGTAGCAGACAAATCTGTCAAGCTGTCTGAACTTGCCCACTGCGATACGCTGATCAGAAAGATCGAGCCGATAGATGCGGAAAATGTACTGCAGAAAATCAAGGAGGATATGGATCGCAAAAGCCTGGAAAAGATAAAGTCCATCATGCCGGTCTTTATCTCTATCAAGCTGAGAAGATATGCCGACAGTAAGAGAATCGAGCGGCTCAAGTCGGAGCTTATGTCGATCACCGGAGTCAGGGATGTGCACGTTTTCGAGAAAGTACATGACAGGCTTTATGCGATGCTGCTGTTTATGAAAACCAGCTTTATTGTCTTTAGCGTGCTCATAGGTTCAATATCTCTTCTGCTTCTGATGAAACAGATGACTATCTGGCAGTTTGAGCACAAAGAGAGAATGCAGATTATGGCGCTCTTCGGAGCGCCCGTATGGCTGCGCAGCGGCGTATTGTTCAGACTTGCGATTGTGGATGCCCTGTTTGCACTGATATTTGTAGTATCGGCAATGCTCTATCTGGTGAACGACTCAAGGGTAAGAGATCTGCTGAACGGCATAGGGGTAGAACCCGATCTGCTTCTTCGGTTTGACGATGTTGCGGTACTGGCAGGTGTCTCGTTTGCTATTGCGCTTTTGAGCGCCGCATGGGTTGTAATACGCTTTAAAGAGGAGCAGTAGCGGGGATGAGGCTATTACTCCACCGACTGATAAAACTTCTTGTTTTATTACCGCACCGACTAAATACCTCAATCTATGATGCTGCAATTTTGCTCACAGGCAAGGCGGATTTT
>CAYZMY010000015.1:0-17340 GCA_964479605.1 uncultured Campylobacterales bacterium
CGATGCGTAATTTCGGTTTAAATCTGTTTCTGGCACTTCTGCTGGCCGCAGGAGTTGCAGCAGCAGGAGATTCACAGTGGCACAAGAGAGTTGACGGTTTAAGCGTCTATCTGGGTGTAATACCTTCCCAGCTCATCAAAGGGCATGAAAAAAATATGCATGGCGGAGCCAAAGGAGATGATAGTTACCATATTCTGGTTGCTCTTTTTGATGCAGAAAGCGGCAAGCGCATAAGCGATGCAACAGTTAACGCAACGGTCGCTTCTGTTGGAATGAGAGGAGTGAAAAAGAGTCTGGAGCCCATGACTGAAGACCTTCTTAGCTACGGTAACTATTTCATCCTTGATAGGCCGGGACGCTATGACATAAGAGTGGGAATTTTGCGTAAAGGAGTAAAGAAACCTGTTATTGCGGACTTCTATTTTGTCAGGGAAGAGGAATGAAAGCACTATAGCGGCTGCTGCAGCGAAGGGTATGCTATAATCGGTAAAATTTTTTTGGAAGAGGATTATGAGAAAATTTTACCTTCTGATGCTGGGCCTTCTGCTTACAGCCGCTTTCGGCAGTGGCGATATGGCCGAAAAGATAAAAATACAGAACCAAAATGTCGTAAAAGCGGCTGCTGAAGAGCTCTCTAAAGAGCTTCCGAAAAGGGTGGACCGTTTTACACAGCTTCTCGACATCTCCGCCGACGGAGAGATACTCTCATATACCTTCGAAATCAATGCAGCTCCAAAAAGTGATGAAGCCATTATAAATGAGGGCGCTGAGCGAATGAAAAAAAATGTTACGGCCGGAGTATGTTCTACATCGCAACGCTTTTTGCAAAGCGGTATAACTGTCTCATACCGCTATGTTTCCGCAGCTACAGGCAGAGAACTTTTCAGGTATGACATAAAAGAGTCCGACTGTAATAGCTTGAAGTAACATATTCCTGAGCAAATACGACTTTACATATAACAAAACCCTAAACTGCTATTAAGCGAAATTTAATTAAAATATCAGGCTTAAATCCAAAACAGAAGGAGAGATAGATGAAACGAACCTATCAACCGCATAATACTCCGCGTAAAAGAACACACGGTTTTCGTACCCGCATGAAAACGAAAAACGGACGCAAAATCATCAATGCACGACGTGCAAAAGGCCGTAAACGATTGGCGGTCTGATACATTTCGAATCCCTCAAACGTACCGCTGATTTCAACAGGATCTACAAGGCCGGCAAGCGCTGGCACGATCCGGCTTTTGTACTTTTTGCGGTACCTAAAAAGGGTGGCTGCAAAGTAGGTTTTGTAGCCAGTAAAAAGATCGGAAATGCCGTCAGAAGAGCCAGGGCCAAACGAAGGCTGAGAGCTCTTTTTTTAAGGATGGCCCCGATGCTGGATAACGGGGAGTATGTGCTGGTAGCTAAGCCGCCGGTACTTGAAGTTCCGTTCAGTGAACTTGAAAAAGCCTTCAGGCGGGCTGTCAAACGATTGAATATTGGGCAAACAAAATGATTAGAAGCTTATTATCGGGTTTTTTAAAAATCTATCAGAGATTCTTTACACTTTTGGGCTATGGAAGCTGCCGTTACTACCCGACCTGTTCAGAGTATGCCAAATGGCAGCTCGAAACAAACCCCAACCTTTTAAAAGCACTCTTCTCTTCCATGATGAGGATACTTCGCTGCAATCAGCTCTTCGACGGCGGCATCGATTATCCGAAACTGACTATGATTCCCTCCCCAAACGCAAAATTTTGTGATCATACATGCAGTGTCAAATACTGGTATGTGCCTGATGAACACAAAAATAGATGGAACGTTGTAAAAAATATTTTTTCGAAAGGCCATTCGTGATAGACAATATGAGCACCCAGATGAGGGTTGTTATAGCGACCGTACTATCTTTGATCGTCTTCATCGGTTATGATTATCTTTTTATGCCCAAAGCGGTTCCCCAGACTGCCGAAGCGAACAAAACCGCTATGGATGTCCGGCAAAACACAACGGTCGAACCTGTTGCTCCTCCAGCTGTAGGTACCCCGGAGCAATCAGCCAAACCCAAAGCGGCAGCGCCAGTGAGCAAGAGTGCTCTGGATAAAGTTGTCGCAACTGTGGATACAGCCAACATGACCATGGAGTTTGATGCGCTGGGACGCATCAGCCAGGTTTATTTGAAGGACCGTCAGTATAGAAATGAAGAGGGAGAGGAGCTTAAGCTTTTCAACACGCCTAAAATCCCAAAACCTCTTGAGATACGTTTTAGCGATCCGGCACTCAATGAGCTGGCATTCAAGACCCCCTATACAGTATCGGTCTCTTCTGTCCGGTTGAACGGCGAACCGAAAACAATCACTTTCACGCAGGACCTGGAAGGTCTGATTGTAGAAAAAGCGGTTAAAATATTTCCTGACCACCACTATGACATTACAGTAAGGCTCAGTGAACCCAAACCTTTTTATATCTCCCCCGGTGTACGGCCGGACCTCAGAATAGACAACTATACCGTTCACGGTGCTATGGTTGAGGAGGCAGACGGAACGCTCACCATTATCGATGACGGTGACGCAAAAGGGACGGAGTCATTCAGGCAGGCCCGTATAGCTGTAGCTTTCGACCGTTACTACGCCACAGCTTTTTACGATTTTGACAAAGGCATAAATGTCGTCGTTAACAAGGATGCGGAAGACAACCCCGTACTGTTTGTCAACGGTGAAAACGGGAAGGTTATGCACGGCTATATAGGGCCTAAAGAGCATAAGATACTCCAAGCCATCCATCCGGAACTGACAAAGATTATAGAGTTCGGATGGTTTACCTTCATAGCGGCACCGATGTTCAAAGTGCTGATGTGGCTGCACAGCTATATTCCAAACTGGGGATGGACAATCGTCGCTCTCACTTTCATGATACGTATTATTCTCTATCCTCTGACATACAAGGGGATGGTATCGATGCACAGGCTCAAAGAGCTTGCGCCGAAAATCAAAGAGATACAGGCCAAATACAAGGGCGATCCGCAGAAGATGAATGCCCATATGATGGAGCTGTACAAAAAGCACAAAGCGAATCCGCTGGGCGGATGTCTGCCGATGCTTCTGCAGATACCTGTATTTTTCGCCATATACCGAGTTCTGCTGAATGCCATAGAGCTCAAAGGTGCAGAGTGGATTCTATGGATTCACGATCTTTCCGTTATGGACCCGTATTATGTTCTTCCGATACTTATGGGTGCATCCATGTGGGCACACCAGATGGTTACTCCGAACAACTTCACGGATCCTATGCAGGAGAAGATATTCAAATGGCTGCCGGTTATCTTTACATTCTTCTTTGTAACATTCCCGGCGGGACTGGTTCTTTACTGGCTTACAAACAACATCTTCTCTATTGCACAGCAGCTGCTGATCAACAAGATGCTTGAAAAGAACAAAAAGGCCGAGTGATGAAAAAGTTTGAAGCCCAGACACTGGAAGAGGCTTATGCAGCCGCGGCCAAAGAGTTTTCCTGCTCCGTGACCGAACTGGATATTCAAATTGTCCAGAATCCATCCAGGGGTTTTTTGGGCTTCGGACGGAAAAATGCAGTCATAGTAGCGATATGCAAGAAACAGGCACAAAGGCAGAAAGAGGAAAATAACAAGCCCGATGTTCAAGAAACCGGTTTAGCCAAGAAACCGAATAGAAAGAGTGCAGGAAAAGATACTGCAACAAAATTGAGCGAATCGGATATACGACAGCCTTTGAAAGAGTCAGTACCGGATACCGCCAGTGCCGCAACGGTGAATGAGCCGGAAAAAAGAGTTCCTGACTCAACCGCAAAGCAGGCAAAACCGCAAAAAAAGCAGCACAGAAATTTCGGGAATGAGGATATTTTCGGAAATTTTTATGACGAAACTATAGATATAAATTCGGTAGTTTCAGAGGTGGAGAAAGAGATCAACAAACTTTTCGCTTCAGCCTGTTTTCGTATTGAGCCTGTGCGGGTTTTCGCTCTTGATGACGAAACGGTGCAGATTGAATTCAAGGGAGAAGATGCAGCACTCCTTATAGGTAAAGAGGGGTACCGTTATAAAGCGATGGCCTATCTGCTGTACAACTGGATACATGGCAAATACGGTTACAAAATCAGACTGGAAATCGCAGAGTTTCTGCAAAACCAGGAAGCGATGATGGATAGTTACCTTCAGCCGATCATAGAACGCGTCGAGTCAGATGGACGTGCACAGACGAAAATACTGGATGGAATTCTGGTCCAGATAGCGCTGCAGAAACTTAGGGAGAGATATCCGGAAAAGTATGTTGCGGTCCGTACCAATAAAGAGGGGGGACGATACGTGATCGTTAACGAATTTATGGAGCGCAGGTGAATGAAACCATAGCGGCAGTAGCCACCGCGGGCGGTATTGGCTCGGTGGCGATTGTGCGTCTCAGTGGAGACAAAGCTCTCGATATTGCAAAAAAAATCACAAAAAGATCCTCTTTTACTCCAAGATATGCCACACTTACCGACCTTTATGACAAAGATGGCGAAATTATAGATGAAGCTATAGTTATATACTTCAAAGCTCCGCACAGTTTTACTACGGAAGATGTAGTGGAGTTCCAGTGTCACGGCGGTACCATAGTAGCGGAAAATATACTCGATACCGTACTTCATCTGGGTGCACGCCCGGCTGAACCCGGAGAATTCACAAAACGTGCATTTATCGGCGGCAGAATCGATCTGACCGAAGCGGAAGCGATAGCCAAACTGATAGAGGCAAAGAGCGAGGATGCTGCCAAAATTCTTGCACGGCAGATGAAGGGCGAACTTAGAGATTTTGTAGAAGATGCCAGAGAAAGACTTCTGCGTGCAGTCGCTTTTGCCGAAGTGACCATAGACTATGCCGAAGAGGATCTTCCGAAAGATCTGGTAGACAATATTTTGCACCAACTGGACGAATTGGGGCAGATGATGGAGAGAATAGTCTCTTCGAGCGAAAGACGAAGAGGACTGATAGAGGGTTTCAAGGTTGCCATAATAGGAAAACCCAATGTCGGAAAGAGTTCTTTGTTGAATGCCATGCTCAACTACGAACGGGCTATTGTAAGCTCCATAGCCGGAACCACAAGAGATACTATTGAAGAGCAGATAAGAGTCGGCAGCCATCTCGTGCGCATAGTCGATACCGCCGGCATCCGCCACTCTGCAGATACGATAGAAAAGATCGGTATAGAGCGCTCTGTAGCGGCAATCGAACAGAGTGACATAGTCATTGCACTTTTTGATTCAAGCGCACCGTGGGATGAGGAGGATGAGCGGATACTCTCTTTGCTTGAACAGTATGAAGGTGAAAAAGAGATCATCACGGCTCTAAGTAAAACAGACCTGCCCCAAAAGCTCGATACTTCGAAGCTGAAAAGGTTCTCCCCAATTCCGCTCAATAAAGAGAACAGGGCACAGCATATTCTCGAAGCCTTGGAAAAGAGACTCTCGAAAATGGCGCAGGGCGATGAACTGCTGCTGGTTTCGGCACGTCAGATAGAGGCGCTTAAGCGTACAAAAGATGCTGTAAAAAGCGCGAAAGAGCCTCTTTTGAACGGAGAGCTTGAGATATTTACTTTTTATCTAACCGAAGCTATAACCGCCATAAGCTCGATATCCAAACCAGTGGATTTTAATGATATTATGGATAAAATGTTCGGTGAATTTTGTCTGGGAAAATAGGAGTTTTTATGTGTGGAATAGTCGGGTATATCGGAAACAGAGAGATTAAAAGCAGACTCGTAGAAGGTTTGCGCGAACTCGAATACAGAGGATACGACTCTGCCGGTATCGCTGTAATGCGCGATGGACGAATCGAGTCTTACAAGGCGGTAGGTAAACTCTCCAATCTGGAGGAGAAGACAAAAGATTTTTCCACAGAGGGCCCCGGCCTCGGCATCGGCCATACCCGATGGGCAACTCACGGCAAACCGACGGAACTCAATGCGCATCCTCATATGGGTGAACACAGTTACGTCGTACACAACGGAATCATAGAGAATTACCGCGAGATCAAACATATGCTTGAAAACAGGGGCATTACATTCTTGAGCCAGACAGATACGGAAGTGATTGTGCACCTTTTTGAGCTTGAAGCCGGGCAGCACAAAGATCTTTTTTCTGCTTTCAAAGCGACTATAGAGCAGCTTGACGGCGCATATGCCGTTTTGCTGATAACCCAGAAAGCTCCCGATACCATATTTTTCGCCAGAAAGGGCTCTCCTATGATTATAGGCCGAAGCGGCAGCGGAGAGATATTTTTCGCCTCTTCTGACGCACCCTTGATAGGTGAAGCCGACGAGGTAGCCTATATGGAAGACGGTACCGTAGGTTTCGTAACGCCCGAAACACTTCATACTGAGCCCGAACCTCTCGTTTTCGTTCCGCTGCAGGGAGACAAAATGACCGCACAAAAGGGCGGTTACCGCTTCTTCATGGAGAAAGAGATATACGAGCAGTACGAAGTTATGAGCGATACGATGATCGGCAGGGTGCTTGACGAGGATATTTCGTTTGAAGAGATCGATGACGCTTTTTTAAGAGGTATCTCAAGAATAAAAATTTGTGCCTGCGGTACAAGTTACCATGCGGCTTTGACATCCAGCTATCTTTTCGAACGCCTCTCGAAAATTCCGGTAAATGTGGAGATAGCGAGCGAATTCAGGTACAAAGAGCCGCTTTTGACGAACGATACACTCTTTATCGTCATAAGCCAGAGCGGCGAGACAGCCGATACACTCGAAGCACTCAGGATGGCAAAAGAGGCGGGCCTGAAAACTCTTGCCATATGTAATGTCGACAACTCATCGATCGTCAGAATGGCGGATGCAACCATACTGACACGCGCCGGTATAGAAAAAGGTGTTGCGAGTACCAAAGCTTTCGCCACACAGGTGATGGTTTTGTGGATGCTCTCTCTCTTCTTTGCAAAAAGAAGGAGCAGTATAGAGGAGAGTGAGATGCAAGAGGAGTTGAGATTCATGCACTATGTTCCGAAAGTGCTGCAGAAGTCTCTTGAAGTGCATGAAAAGTGCAAGCGCCTCTCAAAGCGCTATCTGCATGGACACGGATTCTTCTTCATCGGACGCGATATATTCTTCCCACTTGCGCTCGAGGGTGCTTTGAAGCTTAAAGAGATCAGCTATCTGCATGCGGAAGGGTACCCGGCAGGAGAGATGAAACACGGCCCCATAGCACTTGCCGATGCGGAACTGTTCACTATAGCTCTGATGCCCAAAACCCTGCTCTACGACAAGACCAAAAGCAATGTCGAAGAGCTCAGCGCCAGAGACTCCACAATCCTTTCGATATCGCCGGAAATGTTTGAACTGGCCGACGACTTTATTCTTACACACCCTCACAACCATCCTATGCTCGAATTTTTCGAAATGATGATCGTCGAACAGCTTCTTGCGATGGAGATCGCAATACGTCTCGGCAATGATGTGGATATGCCCAGAAACCTCGCCAAAAGCGTTACGGTGGAGTAGGGCATCGCTACTACCTCATTCTCTGTTGTAGTTCGTATTATTATCTGGAGTGTTATGCTCCTGGGCGGTTCTGCCGCCAGTATCTATTTCGATCTGCTCTATTTCAGAAACCTCTTTTTGAATCCGCTATATCATATTCTTACTCTGCCTTTCGGCATTTTTTTGATGATTATGGCTTTTCGTGCCGCCGCCGCGGGAGGAAAAGAGCTTGCAAAAGCGGGAAGAGTGAAACCCGCTACACCGAGACTAGAGACCGACAGCCTGGTCACAACCGGAATCTACGCACATATGCGCCATCCGATGCTCTTCGGTCTGACTCTTGTCCCTATGGCCCTGGCTCTTATAATCGGATCTCCCACTTTCATACTCATTTTGGCCCCTCTTGAGATGATATTTATAATTGTAATGGTACTGACCCTTGAAGAGCGGGAGTGCAGGAGCAAATTCGGATCATCTTACGACGAATATGCAAAAAAAGTTCCGGCAGTCTGTTTTAGAAAGAGGTGTTTGAGCGAACTTTTCTCAAAAAAGGTGTAGAATATAACAATAGCCCATATTTATTCAGCGGGCCGCTCAAAAAGAGGAGGGCAAGGAAATGTCTGCATCCGCTTGGCTGTCCAAAAAGCTGGACGACGGAAGGGTACTTTGTGAAGCGTGCAATCAAAGATGCAAGCTACACGAAGGGGAGTATGGAATATGCGGTGTAAGGAGAGTTGAAAACGGGGAGCTGAAACTGCTTGTCTACGGACTTGCCGCGGCCGTTAATGTTGACCCGG
The DNA here is from genome assembly GCA_964479605.1 of uncultured Campylobacterales bacterium. Classification (GTDB taxonomy): domain Bacteria; phylum Campylobacterota; class Campylobacteria; order Campylobacterales; family Hydrogenimonadaceae; genus Hydrogenimonas. The sequence continues at coordinate 8,279 of CAYZMY010000015.1, forward strand.
TCGAGAAAAAACCGATGTTTCATTTTCAGCCTGGAACGAAGTCGTTCTCATTCGGTACTGTAGGGTGCAATTTCTCATGCAAATTCTGCCAGAACTTTGATATTTCGCAGTATCCAAAAGAGCACGGGCACAGGATTTTCGGCCGTGATCTATCCCCGAAGCAGATCGTTGATATGGCCAAAGAGTATGGGTGTGCATCAATAGCCTACACCTACAACGAGCCTGTGGTCTTCTTTGAATATACTTACGATACGGCCAAACTTGCGCACGAATCCGGTCTGAAAAACATCTATGTAACCAGCGGTTATGAGACCCATAAAGCGATAGACACACTGGCCCCGTACCTCGACGGTATGAATATTGACATCAAAGGATTTACCGATTCGTTTTATAAAGAGATCTGCGGGGCAAGACTCAAGCCGGTACTCGATACGATAAAGTATGCCCATAAAAAAGGGATATGGATCGAAACGACTACGCTTCTTATACCGGGACACAACGATTCGGACAAAGAGATTAGAGATATAGCCAGATTCCAGGCCGATCTGGACCCGGCTATGCCGTGGCATATAAGTGCTTTTTACCCTATGTACAAGATGACGGATGTACCTCCGACCCCGGCTTCTACACTCAAGAGAGCATACCGAATCGGGAAAGAGGAGGGGTTGAAATATGTCTATGTGGGAAACATTGATGACAAAGAACATGAGTCCACTTACTGCCCGTCATGTTCCAAACCGGTAATAGAGCGCCACGGTACAATAGGCCAGCATATAACCAACCATTTGAAAGAGGACGGAAGCTGTCCCTATTGCGGATATCACCTTGAAGGTGTCTGGAGTTGAGCAAAAGGTGTAATACATTCTCGAAATTTTTCGATTTTATGACGAAGGGGTTGTAGGACCACCGCCCGGGCATTGCCGCATTCCGGGTTATACACGGAATTTGCGTAACATAAGAGAATAGCTTTCAGACAAGAGTTTTGAAAAGATCCATCATGTCGAGCTTTTCCCACGGGTAGTCATCGTATCCGACCTGTCCGCGTGCGGCAACGTCGGCATATAGAAAATGGTCTGAAGAGGGCTTGTTGAGCCCGAATCTATCCGTTATCCATCGAGGTGTGAGCGGGAAGAGAGATGCTATCTTCTCAGATATCTCTTCATCTGTCGCGTCTGTAACAGATGTGCCCATCGTATTGACGGTAACGTTTAGAGGGTTCTTCTCTCCTATTACATAGGCCAGTTCCACGACCGCTTTTTTCGCAATTTTGGAAGCGACAATATGTTTGGCGATCCATCTTGCCGCGTAAAGACCGCTGCGGTCGACCTTTGTGTAGTCTTTGCTGCTCTGCGCTCCGCCGCCTATGGGCGCGTATGCACCGTAGGTATCCGCAACTGTCTTTCTTCCGGTCATGCCGCTGTCTGCAAGAGTGCTGTGGGTGACGTAGCGTCCGGTACCGTTTATATAAAAGCGACAGATATCTTTATTAAAAAGAGGCTCTTTTGCAAGGGTTTTGAGTATCAGATCCTCTATCTCGGTGCGGACGGTTTCAATATCCAGACTTTTGGAGTGAGGAATGGCCGCGACTATGTTTTTCAGGGCTGCCGGACGGTTTGAATCGAAACGATCCTTCGTCTCGTAGTCGATTGTTACCTGTGTCTTTATATCGATTCCGTATCTTTCGCCGTTTTCGAGTGCAAAGCTGTAGAGCGCATCTCTTAATATCCTGCTGTAGTAAAGAGCAGCCGGCATCAATGCCGGTGTTTCGTCTGTGGCGAAACCAATCATCATCCCCTGGTCTCCGGCGCCGATCTCACCCTCTTCCTTTTCTACACCTATACTGATATCCGGCGACTGATTTGATACAAGAACCTGTATATCGGTATTGTCCGGATATAGCGTTTGACTCTCGTCAAAACCGCTTTCCGGATATCCTATCTCATACAGAGCGTCCTGTGCACAAAGGCGGTAAAAATCTTTGCTTACAGGAGCTGAACTCTTTACCTCTCCACCAATAATTATGTGCCTGCCGCTTATAAAAACTTCGGTCGCCACTCTGGATGCAGGATCTAGTTGAAGCAGTCTGTCCACAATTGTATCGGCGATTATGTCTGCGCATTTGTCCGGATGTCCTGCCGAAACCGACTCTGATGTGTAAAGGTACATTGCCAAACCCTCCATTCTCCTGATTGCTGAATATAGAGTACTTCAATCAAGCTAAAAGTGATATAATTTAAACATGAGCACGCCGCAGAAGGCGATAATGAAAAAGGATGGGAAATGGCATATTTGAATCTGGAGTATTTCAAAAAAAGACTTGAAGAGGATAGAGAGAGAATTTTGCAAAATATCGGTGAGATCAACGACGAGTTGGCTGCCATTGCGGCAGAGGATGAGATAGACGACATCGAAGATCTCGCAGAGCTGAGGATTGAAAATGACCGCGATAGGGAGATTTTGCGAATTTTAATGGGTGAGCTGAAAGATGTAAACGATGCGCTGAAGAGGATTGAAACCGGAAAGTACGGAGTGGATGAGAAGAGCGGTAAGAAGATTCCTCTTAACCGTCTGCTTGCCAATCCGGCTGCCAGGAGTGTTTGAAAAGAGAGCTTGAAGGAGGTGATTTATGGTAATTTCAAGCCCTGTATTTGAAGATGGTGGATTGATTCCGCCTAAATATACATGTGACGGAGATGATATATCTATTCCTCTTGATTTTGGTGATGTACCTGCTGAAGCCAAAAGCCTGGCTCTTATAATGGACGATCCGGATGCACCGAGCGGTACCTTTGTGCACTGGGTTGTTTACAATATTCCGCCGCACATGCCCGGTCTGCCTGAAGCCGTTCCTAACGAACCAAGCCTTTTGGATGGAATATTGCAGGGGATAAACAGTTTCGGCAAGATAGGCTATGGCGGTCCCTGTCCGCCGGGAGGTGCTCATCGATATATGTTCAAACTCTATGCACTTGACACACTTTTGGATGTGGAAGCTGGTTTGAGCAAGCATGAGCTGCTCAGCGTGATGGACGGACATGTGATTTCCGGTGCAGGGATGATGGGAGTCTACGAGCGCTGAGACCTTTTGGCGGCAAGATCGACAGCTGCAGCCGCAGCTTCTATATAGCTTTTCAGTGAAACTGTATGTCCTGGCAGGTATGCAATGTCGAAAGCGGTTCCATGGTCGACAGAGGTCCTCACAATAGGAAGATTGAGACTTACATTTATACTCTCTTCAAAATATAGCGCTTTAAGAGGTGCAAGTCCCTGATCGTGATACATTGCGGCAAGGTATGAGTAGCGGCTGCGTGATGCAGGAGTGAAGGCGATGTCCGGAACCAGGGGGCCTTCGAACAGTGTGTCGTCTTCTCTATCAAAATGGGAATTGGCCTCTTTTATAGCCTCTTCTATCGTATACTCTTCATCACCAAGAACTCCATGGTCTCCTGCATGGGGGTTCAGGCCCAGTACACCGATTTTTCCGGCACCAGTCTCTCTTTGAAAATCCAGTAAAAAACGGACTAACGGCTCTTTTTTTATCTTTTTCGGAACATCTTTGAGGGGAGTATGCTCTGTAAAAAGCGCAACGTAGAGTTTTTTGCAGCCAAGCATCATGATCGCATCTTTTCTGAAAAAATCTCTCAGAAAATCTGTATGTCCTTTGTAGGGAATACCGGCCATCATCCACGCTTCTTTGTTTATGGGAAGTGTAACGATAGCTTCACACTCTGCCGCCGCAACGCTTTCAACTCCTTTTTTGAAAGATGAAAAACTGTAGGCACCGCTTTCGGCAGTAGCGATACCGGGCCTGATTGCAGGAGCAGAGGCAGGGCTGGAGTGGATGAAATTTTCCGGTATTTCAATCTTCAGCCTCTGTGAAGCATCTTTAAGCAGGTCAAATCCGGCAAAGTATATAGGCGAGCAAAAAGAGCTGATGCTTTTATGTGCTCTCAGAGCAATCTCGGGGCCGATTCCGTTCGGATCGCCGATACTTACGGCGATTCTCGGTTTCATTCCAGCAGCTCTTTCATTTGCACTATCGCATTTTCAAGACCTGTAAATATGCTTCTTGCAACAATGCTTTGGCCGATATTTAGTTCTTCTATATCCTCTATCTGCACTACTTCTCTTACATTCTGGTAGTTAAGGCCATGTCCGGCGGCGACCTTCAGACCCATAGACACGGCATGGTCTGCGGCGGTTTTGAGGGTTGTCAGACTCTCGTCGAGCTCTGTTTTTAGCGTGTGTCTGGGCAGTTCGAGCTCTTTTATGGAGTGTGGGGTATTTTGGAGCCCGGAATAGAGCATTGCGAATATGTTTGCATAGCGGCCGGTATGGAGCTCAATCCAATCTACTCCGAGAGCATCTGATCTGGTGATAGTCTCAAGATCCGGGTCAATAAAGAGTGAAACTTCGATTTCATGGGCATGCAGTTTCTCTATTGCAGCGATAGTGCGCTCTTCATATGTAATAATATCAAGACCGCCTTCGGTTGTGACCTCTTCACGTTTTTCAGGTACCAGTGTGGCTCTGTGGGGTTTGAGTCGGCACACTATATCGATAATATCGCTCTCTGTCGAACATTCCAGATTGACCGGCAGCCGGCTGATTTGCATGATCCGCTCTGCATCTTCATCGTTGATATGCCTTCTGTCCTCACGCAGGTGTATGGTAACCTGATCGGCTCCGGCACGCTGCAGTATACCGAGAGCTTCGAGAGGGTCAGGATCGTTTATTTTCCTGGCCTCTCTGAGTACCGCAATATGATCTATGTTGACTCCGAGTTTCATAAAGTGCCTTTTATAGCTTCATATATTTTTTGTGCGATTATAGCGTAACCCTTAGCGTTTGGATGAACAGAATCTTTTGTGAGAGAATCTTCCGAGAGAACATCAGAAAATATATTCGGCAGATAGAGTACGCCTGTTTCATCGGCAAGCTCCCGGTAAAATCCGGCATCGCGCAGAAAAAACTGTTCAGGCTCGGGAACACCCAGCAGAATGACTCTTGCACCGCTGTGAATTGCCGTATCAATCATTCTTTTGAGGTCTCTTTTTATGTATTCAGGCTTTCTTGCACGCAGCATATCGTTTCCCCCCTCACATAAAATGAGAACAGAGGGTTTGTAGGTTTTCAAGACTCTTTGAAGACGACCGTATGCTCTCTCGGCTGTCTCTCCGGGAGCACCCTCGTTTATTACCTTCAGCCCCAGCATTTTTGAAAGCTGTGCCGGATAGCTCCTGTCCTTTCCGGCCGACCTCGCACCGGTTCCATATGTAAGGCTGTCTCCGAATGCTACGATTACAGGAGGATTGTCCTCATCGTAGAGTATTTGGGAAAAGTGCTCTTCATCGTGTGATATATCTTGCATCTTGTGTTGATTGTAGAAATGAAATCCTGTAAAGAGGACTATAACCAGAATTACAAATTCAAATTTGCTTATTTTCATCTTTTCACCGTGTCTCTATCCTGTTCTTACCTAGTCTCTTGGCGTCGTACATTGCACTGTCTACACGCTCTACGAGAGTTTCGATCGTGTCGTTTTTTCGGTACTGGGTTATGCCTATACTGACAGTCATAGGGTGATTGAACCCGAAAGCCTTTTCGCTGACCTCTTTACGTATACGTTCCGTAATATGCAGCGCCTCCTGCAGAGTGGTCTCCGGCAGCAGTGCCATAAACTCTTCTCCTCCCCATCTGTTTAGATGGTCTGTGGCACGAAGCTCCGAATCTACCAGCTCACAAAATAGAACAAGCACCTCGTCTCCTCTTTGGTGACCGTGCAGGTCATTGATCTTTTTAAAATCATCTATATCGAGCATTGCCAAAGAGAAGATTCTTCCCTTTCTCTTTGACCTCTCTATCTCACTGTTTATGAGTGCATAAAATGCATACCGATTGAGTGTGCCGGTAAGAAAATCTGTTTTGGCCGCCTTTTCAAAGTGGTCTGCCTGTTTCGATTTTCGGTAATAGTGGCGCGTATAGATCAAAATTATGCCAAATACTGCTCCGACAGCGGTAGGCAGTATAAAATAGTGTATCTTTATAGAATCGACTTTTATGAGAAAAAACTGAATCAGTGCAGCCAGATCGGTAAGAGTAACAAATGCCACTATGATGCCGGCATCCTCTTTCTGCCACTTTTTCATGAATTCCGCCTTGTCTGAAACCGTTTAAAACTCCGATATCATACTATTCTAAAATAATTATAATTAATAAAAACTTCAGAATTGAATCTAAACCCTTTTTAGGTAGAACTCCTTTTTGAAACGGGCGAATTCCCCCTCTATTATGGCCTCTCTGGCTTCCCGAACAAGGGATAGATAGTAGTGGAGATTGTGCAAGGATGCAAGGCGGAAATATGTGAGCTCTTTTGCCCTGTATAGGTGGCAAAGATAGGCCCTTGTATAACGGCGGCATGTATAGCAGCTGCAATCCGGGTCTATCGGGGCTGAGTCCTGCTTGTAGCGGGCCGATTTTATATTCACTTTCCCGAATGTTGTAAAAAGGGTTCCGTTTCTCGCATTTCTGGTGGGCATGACACAGTCGAACATATCTACGCCGCGTTCAATATTTTCTACCAGATCTTCCGGAGTTCCGACTCCCATAAGGTATCTCGGTTTGTCAACGGGCATAAAAGGGGTGGTGAATTCCACGGTGTCGTACATTAGTGAGTTCTCTTCTCCCACACTGAGCCCCCCTATCGCGAAGCCGTCGAAATCCATTTCGCAAAGAGCCTCTGCGGAGATTTTCCTGAACTCCTTGTCTGTACCCCCTTGAATGATCGCGAAGATATTCTGGTTTGTCCCGATGCCATGCTCTTGCTTGAAGCGGTGATATGTCACCGATTCCCTGGCCCATCGTGTCGTTCTGTCGACAGAGACCGCAAGGCGCTCTTTGGTAGCAGGCAGTGCCACAAGATCGTCGAGTATCATCATAATGTCGCTGCCAAGGTTATATTGGATATCGAGCACTTTTGAGGGTGTGAAGTAGTGTTTCGAGCCGTCTATATGGCTTCTAAAGAGTATTCCCTCGTCATCGGCACTGCTGATTTCACTCAGGCTGAAAGCCTGAAAACCGCCGCTGTCAGTCAGAAAAGAGCGGTCATACCCTGTAAAACCGTGCAGTTTGCCCATCGCATCAACTGCATTGTCTCCGGGCCTTAAATAGAGATGGTAGGTATTGGCAAGTATTATATCGGTGTCAAGATTCTCTTTCATGTCTACTGTGTCCAGAGCCTTTACTGCGGCACTTGTACCTACGGGCATAAAGACGGGAGTCCTGATCGTTGAGTGTGCTGTTTTCAGAGTGCAGGCTCTAGCCGAGCCGTCGGTCGCATCGATATTGAAAATCATAAAAAAATCCTAAAAGTTGGATATAATACTGCCTAATATCAGTATAATATTTTTTCAAAAACCGGCGCAGGTTACCGGCGCGGCAGTGCATGCCACACGGTATCTGCCAGGCTTCAGAGCGTGGAGAACAGATGAAACAAATTTTGATTCTTGCTGATGGAATTGTAGCAAAACATTTTCTGCAGCGTATCAGTGAGACATTCATAAGTACCAACGAATATACGGTTGTCGCGCTCGACAGGTCGATTCTGCCTAAGCAGCTGCCTTCAAATATCACGAGTTATCAGTTCGATCCGACCAGCTATATAAAACTCTCTATGCTTATCAAAAGGGAGTTTGACGACATTTTCATCATTATGAAAAACAGGGTCGATGCGGAAGGTACTTACCAGAATATTCGCCGCGATAAGCCCTATACACGCATTACCTTCTTCAACAGATGGGATATAGAGTATGAAGATGAAAACCTCATAAACATCAATGCAAACGAGCTTCTTGCCAGCCGCATGTATGACTTTCTGCCGAATGTTCCGGTAATTGCCCAGAATGTCGGTCTCGGGCAGGGTGAAATTATGGAAGTCCTTGTCCCTTTCGGAAGCGCTTATGTCTATCGGCATATCGGTACCATAGAGCAGAATCAGTGGCGTATAGTCGCGCTCTACCGTTCCAACAAGCTCGTTCTGCCCAAGCCTTCACTTATGATAAAACCGAACGACCTGCTGCTTCTTGTTGGAAAACCTTCCGTTCTGGAGTCTGTTTTCAAGGCCATCAAGCAGGAGCTGGGCCAGTTTCCAGCACCGTTCGGAGAGAATCTCTACCTCTACCTCGATATGCTGAAAGAGGAGCGTGACTGTATTACAAGCTGTCTGGAGCAGGTGAAGTATCTGCACAAAAGATTCAAAGGAAGAAGACTCATAATAAGAGTGGCAAACCCTGCCGACATAGATCTTCTGGATATGATCAAAGCGATGGAGAGGGAGAACGGACTAGTAAACTGTTTTATAGATTATCGGGAACAATCGGCTTCCGATCTGATCGGCAGTGATATGAAAGTGCATAATGTGGGTCTGCTCATATGCGGCAGAGATCTTTTCAAGGAGAAGGAGTTTCGTAATATCTTCTACTCACTGAGAAAACCTGTTCTTCAAATGAGCAGATATCCCCTTACAGGTCTGAAAAAGCTTGTGGTTGTCCTTTCTGAAGAGAAGAGTATGGAATTTATTTCAGCCACGGTTTTCGATGTAGCTTCCCAGCTCGATCTAAATATAGAGCTGCTCGATTACGATCCGGACGGCGAGTTTGAAAAAAAGAGCTTCATTCTGAACCACTATGAGAATCTTTCGCATATTTTCTCCAAAAATCTTGAAATCAGGCAGGAGAAGAAAAATCCCATAAGAGAGCTCTCCCATGAAGAGAGCTTTTTGCAGGTTCTACCCTTTACAAAGAAGATTTTGCAAAATCCTCTCCTCTCATACTTTAGTGCGGATGCCGAAAAGCTCTACTTTAAACTCTCGAAAAACCCGCAGCTTTTCGTACCTGTCGATATTGAGTAACTGATTTTACGCAAAAAGCGTAAAATCATCTCGAAATCCAAGATTTCGAAGCTTCAGGGGGTTGTAGGGCCGGTCAGGCCCTGCCGAATTGCGGGCTTAGCCCGGAATTTGCGTAACATCGGTGAGTAAGCAGTTTCAAAGTAGTGATTAAGTA
>CAYZMY010000016.1:0-8455 GCA_964479605.1 uncultured Campylobacterales bacterium
TCTGCACACGAAAAAATCTTTGAATTACCTACGGGTAGTCCTTCAGATTTTTTCACGCACATCTTACCTCGTCTCGTACTCTCAAAGTTTGAGGTATTTAGTCGGTGCGGTAATAACGTCCGCTCTTTTGCTGATTCCGGCTTCAGGTGCATCTATAGATACAAAAATAAAAAAATCCAAACAGAAGCTCGCCAGTACAAAAAACAGCTACAGCAGCATGGACCGGAAGCTTGCCGCCATTGCGAAGCAGATAGTATCGAACAGAAAAAAGCTGCAGGAGCTCGATGCAACCATAGCAAAGCTCGATACCGAGATAGCCAGGGGTGCAGTTCGATACGCAGATGGGGAGAAGAGGCTGCAGGAGATTCGCAGCCAGCTGGAGAAGCTTGAACGTCGCAGAAAAGTGCAGGAAAATGAGCTGATCGATATGATGGCAAACCGTTATGTGCTTGGTGAAATAAAGAGGCAAAAAGGTGTTGAATCTCCTGACGATGTGGTAGAAAACGAGATTCTGAAAGTTCTGATAAAAGTAGACAACAAGCAACTGAAACAGATGCAAAAAGAGTATCATAGCACTCTGCAACAGAGTGAAAAACTGGTAAGTGAAGCCGGAAAAATAAAGAAAATGATAAATTCTTTGGAGGCTAGAAAAGCGAAGGCGGCAAGAGAGAAGAGCAGAAGAAGCGAACTTCAGGCCAAACTTCAAAAAGAGAAAAAAGAGTATCAGGCCAGGCTTGAAAAGCTTCAAAATGAAGAGAGGGATCTCAGAAAAACGCTTGCCAGGCTCAATATTCTTAAAAAAGAGAAGCAAAAGAGCAAAAAAAGAGGCACAAAACAGTCGGAGCGGACAAGACTGGCGATTGCATCCGGAGATAAGCTGAATGTGCGCACAATCGGCTCATCATATCAGCGCCATGCGGTCGGACGCTACAGGGGCAGGAAGACAATTTCACCGGTAGGAAGGGCAAAGGTCGCGAAAAAGTTCGGTTCCTACATAGACCCCGTATACAAGATCAGGATCTTCAACGAATCGGTTACTCTTCAGCCCTATAAAAAGAATGCGAAGGTAAAAAACGTTCTCAACGGCCGTGTGGTTTTTGTAAAAAATACGAAAATGCTGGGTAAAGTCGTCATTATCGAGCATAAAAACAATCTTCATACGATCTATGCGAAAATGGATAAAATCGCTCCCACGATAAAAGAGGGCAAGAAGATAAAAAAGGGCTATGTAATAGGCCGTGTGAAGAGGGAGCTTATGTTTGAAGTGACACAAAAAGATCGTCATATCAATCCTCTTCAGCTTATTACCCTTAAACGCTGAGACCGCATAGGGTTATTAGAAGTGCCCTTATATCTGTTTTAAAGCATCATTTGGATAAAATCCATCAACTTTCAAGGCAGGAGTAGTCATGGCGAAACAGCGGGTGTTGGTGAAGTTTTCCGGTGAGGCCCTGGCAGGGGAGAGCGGATACGGCGTGGATACCTCTATACTGAAGTTTATCGCCGAGGAGATAAAACAGCTTGTCGATAACGGTGTAGAGGTCGGTGTCGTCATCGGCGGAGGCAATATTATACGCGGTGTTACGGCGGCTCAGGATGGAATTATCAAGCGTACCAGCGGCGACTACATGGGGATGCTCGCAACAGTGATCAATGCGGTAGCCATGCAGGAAGCCCTTGAGTACCTCGGTATGAAGGTCAGGGTGCAAAGTGCCATAAAAATGGAGCAGATTTGCGAAACGTTCATTGTCCGCCGTGCCGTACGCCATCTGGAAAAAGGGCGTATCGTGATTTTTGCGGCCGGAACGGGAAACCCGTTTTTTACAACCGACACAGCTGCGACTCTGCGCGCCATAGAGATAGGCGCGGATATGATAATAAAAGCGACGAAGGTTGACGGAGTATACGACAAAGATCCGAACAAGTTTCCGGATGCGAAGAAGCTTCCGGTGCTAAGCTATGACGAAGCTCTCGCAGACAATATAAAAGTTATGGACGATACCTCCATAGCGCTTGCAAAAGAGAACAGGCTGCCTATACTTGTCTGCGATATGTTCCATAAAGGCAATCTTATGGCGATAATCCACGGCGATTACGAAAAGTGTTCTATCGTCAAGTAAAAAGAGAAAAATTAACTATCAGGAGAGAAAAATGAGACTTGAAAAGAGAGCTGCAAAAGCATTGGAAAAAGCCAACTTCAACAGATACCTACTTTCGGCTGCGGTTTCCAAAAGAGCCAACGAACTTGCCGCGGGAGCGGAGCCGCTTGTAAATATGGATCAGAAAAAATACAAGTTTTCAGATATTGCGATTGCGGAGATAGCTGAAGGCTATCTTAAAATCGAAGGCGTGGAAAAGAGCTAAGGCCTTTATGTGCAGCCATCAATAGAGCCGCTGCTTGAGAAGATCCGTTCCATCCATACAGTTTCGGAGGCGCAGTCTCTTCTGTTTGAGACAATATCGCCCTCGCAAAAGATTACGGATGCACTCGCTTTTGCAAAGGAAGCGCATGACGGACAGCTTAGAAAAAGCGGTGAACCATACATTGTACATCCTATACTCGTAGCTGCAATAACAGCTTCGATAAGCTCCGATGAGACAATGGTCCTGGCTGCACTTTTGCACGATGTTGTAGAAGATACAGCTTTTGGAGTAGAAGATATAAAGGAGCGTTTCGGCGAGGATGTTTCTCATCTTGTCGAGGGGCTAACCAAAATCGTCGAACTTCGAGACAGTGAGTTGGCTCCGTCCACATCGGACGAAAAGCTGGTCACCTCCGCACTGAGCTTCCGTAAGATGCTTATATGCTCCATAGAAGATGTTCGGGTGCTGGTTATCAAGCTGTGCGACCGCCTTCACAATATGCTTACTCTTGATGCTCTCACTGAAGCAAAACAGCACCGTATTGCCGAAGAGACTCTGGTGGTCTATGCCCCCATTGCGCACCGGCTGGGTATTGCTGCACTCAAAAACAAGCTCGAAGATCTAAGCTTCTACTACCTTTTCCCCAAAGAGTATGAAAAGATAGACGATTACATCACATCACACAGCCAGGATTTCCAGATCAGGCTGAATACATTCATCTCCAAAGTTAAGACGCTGATGGTTCACAACGGTTTCAAAGCCGACAGTTTCGAAATTTTCGGAAGAGTCAAACACTACTACTCAATATACCTAAAAATGCAGCGCAAAGGCATCTCAATAGATGAGATACTGGATCTGCTGGCTATCAGGATACTTGTGAGGGAACCTATAGAGTGTTACAGGTCTTTGGGGACTCTCCATCTGAATTTCAAGCCCCTTATTGCCCGTTTCAAAGACTATGTGGCTCTTCCCAAAGAGAACGGCTATCAGACCCTGCATACGACTGTTTTTGACGATACTTCCATCATCGAGGCGCAGATAAGAACTTTCGAGATGCACAAGACGGCAGAGTACGGCATAGCCGCCCACTGGAAGTACAAGCAGGGTGAATCGACCATAAATACAGAGTGGCTCAAAAATCTTCAATATCAGAATGAGTCTATCGAAGAGTTTTACGAGCTGGTGAAAAACGATCTGTACAGCGAAGATATAAGTGTTTTCACCCCTGGGGGAGATCAGATAACTCTGCCGAGGGGTGCTACGGTGCTCGATTTCGCATATGCCGTCCATTCACAGGTGGGAGAATGTGCCAGTGCCGCTCTGGTCAACAAACAGCCCGCTTCACTCCTCAGCGAACTTAAAAATGGTGATCTGGTAAGGATAATTACGGCAGATGAACCGATATACCACTGCACATGGATAGATGCGGTAAAAACTTCAAGAGCCAAGAGCCACATGAGGGTACGCTGCAACAAAAAGCGTAAAGAGATCGACCGCATGAGTGCTATAAATATACTTTCCACAACATTGGGCACAGGAGCTGAAGAGCTCAGGGAGTGGATTTCAGCCCAATCTTTTGAGGACCAGATATACAGAATACCGAGAGATCTCAGTTTTTACAAAGAGGTTTTGCACAGATATATAGCCGATAAACGGCAAAAGTCGATCCTTCCGTCAATACTTCAGCGTCCTCAGAAAAAGCTGAAGTCTTACAACTTTGAAAACTTTACCATATACTCGACCGACACTATTTCGAGTGTAGAGTTCGACTACTGCTGCCACCCCAAACGGGGTGATCCGATTGTGGCTTTCAAAATAGGCAGCAAAGCAGTAGTGCACCACAAGTTTTGCGAAAAGGCAAATGCGCTGATAGAAAAGGGTGCGCCGATGCTCTTTGTCGAATGGAGAGAGAGCAAAATGCAAAGATACCGCCTGCTGGTCACTCTGAAAGACGAAAAGGGGGCGCTGGCCAAACTTCTGGCATATCTTGCAAAGATAGAGTGCAACATAATCTCCATAAAACTTGGAGAGGGAACTTCGCAGAGCAACCTGTGCGAAGTGATATTTGAGAGCAAAGATCACGATCAGGCACACCTTAAAGAGCTTCTTGAAAGGAAGTTCAAAGTGATAGAGCTTGTCAGTGTGACGGATGCGTACAAACAGTGAGAAGGTGGCAGACTTTATGCTGACCCTGTATATCAGATGCCATTTTTCCTCCGTTTTATCCGTAAAATGTGTAACTAAAGATTAAGGAAACGAGAGAATGATTGAAGAGGCTTTGAACGAGATAAGGCGCGGTGCTGCGGAGATTATAACAGAAGAGCAGATAGAATCGCTGGTGCGCAGGTATTATGAAAAGGGCGAACCTTACTATGTAAAAGCCGGGTTCGACCCCACAGCACCGGATCTTCATCTCGGCCATACCGTTTTGCTTCAAAAACTGGCTGCTTTTCAGAAATACGGAGCGATAGTACAGTTTCTTATCGGCGATTTCACCGGAATGATAGGCGACCCGACCGGCAAAAACCAGACCAGGAAAAAGCTGACTCAAGAAGAGGTCAAAGAGAATGCGAAAAGCTACGAAGAGCAGGTTTTCAAAATTCTCGATCCCGAAAAGACGGTCGTCGTTTTCAACAGTGACTGGCTCGGCAAGCTCACGAGTTACGAGATGATAGAGCTTGCATCAAAAAGAACCGTAGCACGGATGCTGGAGCGCGACGATTTCGAAAAACGTTTTAAAAGCGGACAGGACATATCTCTTTACGAATTTTTCTATCCGCTCTTTCAGGGCTACGACAGTGTGGTTCTTAAAAGCGATATAGAGATAGGCGGTACCGACCAGAAGTTCAACCTGCTTATGGGGCGCCATCTTCAGCGTGCGTACAGTGTCGGCAAAGAGCAGGTAGTGCTTATGATGCCTATACTCGAAGGGCTTGACGGTGTGCAGAAGATGAGCAAGTCGCTGGGCAATTTCATAGGTGTTGCGGAAGATGCGAATGTTATGTTTGCCAAGGTTATGAGTATAAGTGACGATCTGATGTGGCGCTATTATGAACTTCTCAGTGCACGTTCCCTTGCCGAAATAGCGCAGATGAAAGATGATGTGAAGAGTGGAAAACTGCATCCCAAAAGAGCGAAGGAGATACTTGCGGAAGAGATCGTGGAGCGATTCCATGACAGAACTTCGGCACTGGCAGCCTGTGAGGAGTTCAACAAAGTATTCAAACAAAAAGATCTTCCTACCGAGATACCGGAGTATGAACTGGAAGGACCGGTATGGATTGCCAAGGCTCTGGTAGAGGCAAAGCTGGAACCCTCTACATCGCAGGCGAGGCGCGACCTGCAGGCGGGTGCCGTGAGGATCGATCAGCAGAAGGTCAGCGACAAAGACTTGCAATTGGAAGCAGGAGAGTATATACTTCAGGTAGGAAAGAAAAAATTTGCAAGAGTGAAGGTGAAGTAGTGGAGTTCAAACCTGTAAAAATCGGAAAGTATACGCTTAAATATCCGATCATCCAGGGCGGTATGGGTGTGGGTGTCAGCTGGGATCAGCTGGCCGGTCATGTAAGTCTTGAAGGTGGACTTGGAGTGATCAGCAGCGTTGGTACCGGCTATTATGAAAACAAGGCATTCGCCGAAAAAATGGTAGCACAGAGGCCTTTGGAGGTTGAAAATTTCTACTCTAAAAAGGCTCTTGCGAAAATTTTTGAAAATGCCAGAAAAATATGCGGAGACGCACCGCTTGCGAGCAATGTACTGTATGCGATCAACGACTACGGAAGGGTAGTGGAAGACTCCTGCGAAGCAGGTGCGGACATCATAATCACCGGTGCCGGTCTGCCTACCAATATGCCGGAGTTTACCGCTGACTTTCCGGATGTTGCACTGGTTCCGATCGTCTCTTCTCCGAAAGCTCTGCGACTCATCTGCCGACGCTGGGAAAAGCGATACGGGAGGATACCGGATGCTGTTGTACTTGAAGGACCTCTCAGCGGAGGTCACCAGGGCTTTACCTATGAGCAGTGTATGATGGAGGAGTATCAGCTTGAAAACCTGATCGGTCCGGTTGTGGAAGAGGCAGCTCAGTGGGACGGCATTCCTGTCTTTGCCGCCGGCGGCATCTGGGATAAAAAAGATATAGAAAGATGTATCGAGCTGGGTGCAAGCGGCGTACAGATGGGTACGAGGTTCATAGGAACACACGAGTGTGATGCGCACAGCAATTTCAAGGAGGTCCTCTTGAATGCCAAAAAAGAGGATATCCTTCTGCTGAAATCGCCTGTCGGCTATCCTGCACGCGGAGTGAGAACGAATCTTATCGACCTTGTGCAAAAGCGGGAAGGGCCTGCAATCAAATGTATAAGCAACTGTGTTGCACCGTGCAAACGCGGAGTTGAGGCCAAAGAGGTCGGCTACTGTATCGCAGACAGGCTGAGCGATGCCTATATGGGTGACAAGGAGCTTGGACTCTATTTTACCGGTTCAAACGGCTACAGGCTGGAAGAACTCATCTCTGTCAAAGAGCTGATGCAAAAACTCGTCCACGGAGAGTAGCCATAAGCCGCATTACGCTCTTTCTGTTTACTTTTTTGTTCGCTGCCTCTCTTTTGGCATCCGATGGATTGGCACGTCTTAATAGTGCATCCAAAGCGATAGCATCCGACTCGAAATCGGTTGTATGGAAGGGCTACCACGAATATCAGTCCCTCTATATGAAAGCTCTTCTGGACCAAAACAAAACACTCCAGATAAAAGCTCTTCAGGGTCTTATAAAAGCTTCCGGGATTCTGGGGCTCGATCCTTCACGCTATAAAAATGCACTTAAAGCCATAAACCCCAAACTCGTTGCGAAAAAAGAGATAAAAAAGAGTGCAAGATCATCTGCAAAACATACTGCATCGGTGCAGAGATATCCTGCCTCATCTCCAAAAAAGCCCAGACTTATAAAATCAGGTGTTGAAAACGGGCGGCTTACCCTAGTGTTCAGCGGCAAGGTTGATAGAAGATCGATAAAACACTTCATACTGGAGCGAAAGGGAGCGATCCTTTACGTATTTGATCTGAAAAATGTGAAAATACCGTTCTCCATCAAACGTTTCAGGGGCGGAAGTTTCAAAGAGATAAGAGTTGCACAGTTCGATCCGAAAAGAGTGAGAGTCGTTATTGAGACGGCAAAACCATACAAGCCGAAGCTTTCGGCTGACAGTAAAATTGTGACGATAACACTGCCCGGGTCTGTAAACAGGAAGAAAAAGAGTTCCAAAAAGAGCACACCCAAAAGAGAGTCTTCGGCCGCCCTGATGCCTGCGGGTGAAGATGCGATTATGCATAGGAAATTTATAGTTGTTATAGATCCTGGCCACGGCGGCAAGGACGGCGGAGCTGTGGGTTACAAAAGAAGAAAAGAGAAAGATGCGGTACTGGCGGTTGCAAAACGCCTAAAGAGAGTGCTGCAGAAAAGGGGATTCCTCGTATACCTGACCCGCAGCAGGGATGTTTTCATTCCTCTGAAAAACAGAACCAGGTTCGCAAACAAGAAGCAGGCAGATTTTTTTCTCTCCATACATGCAAACGCTGCACCCAAAAGAGGTGACCATTACAAGAGCAAGGGGCTTGAAACCTTTTTTCTCTCTCCGGCGAGAAGCGGCAGGGCAAAACGTGTCGCGGCGGTTGAAAACAGTGCAGATATAAGCGATCTGGACAAATATACAAAGAGTACATACCTTAACGTTATCAACAGAGAGAAGATTATCGAATCGAACAAGCTGGCAATCGATCTGCAAAAGCAGATTCTTTTATCGCTGAAAAGAAAGTATCGCGGTGTGGTAGACAACGGAGTAAGAGAGGCGCCGTTCTGGGTACTCGTGGGCGCCCAGATGCCGGCCGTTCTTATAGAGATCGGCTACATTACCCACCCGACAGAGGGAGCGAGACTCTTCAACCCGAACTATCAGAACCTGCTTGCTGAAGGAATGGCAAACGGTATAGAGAGCTATATTTACCATAATGAAAGATAGATTAGTCGTTAGTCGTTAGTGATTTTTTCGTCTGTTTTTCCGATAAGATTTCTGCTGAAGAGTAAATCGGGGAG
>CAYZMY010000016.1:8555-17303 GCA_964479605.1 uncultured Campylobacterales bacterium
TGATTTTTTCGTCTGTTTTTCCGATAAGATTTCTGCTGAAGAGTAAATCGGGGAGTTACCTGCCCAACCTATGCAGTTAACCAAACCAAGCGCGGGCCCGCTGCCGAAGCGGACCCGGTGTCAACGCAGTTGCAAGGACTTTGCCCCGACAGATATTATTTGTAGTTCTTTATAGCCGCTTCCAGAAGCTTGGTCGCCTCATCTTTTCCTTTGAAATCCTTTACCTTGACCCATTTGTTGGGTTCAAGCATCTTGTAGGTTTCGAAAAAGTTTTTGATTTTATTCAAAACTGCTTTCGGAAGATCTTCGAAACTTTCGACCGCATCATAGGTAGGATCGATTTTACTAATCGGAACGGCGAGCAGTTTTTCATCTATACCGGCTTCATCTTCCATAAGCAAAACGCCGATAAGACGGCACTTGATGACAGAGCCGGATTGAACCGGATAGTCGTTAAGCACCAGAATATCGATCGGATCGCCGTCATCTGCCAGTGTATTTGGAACATAGCCGTAGTTTGCGGGGTAGAACACCGCCGAATAGAGAATGCGGTCTACAAATATCGCACCGCTATCTTTTTCCACTTCATACTTGATATTTGATCCGTAGGGAATCTCGATAAGTGCATGAACTTTTTCGGGGCACTCACCGCTGCCGATTTTGGAAATATCCATAAATAACTCTCCTATGTAATTGATGCTAGATTTTAGCGCAATGTGTTTGAAAATCAAATCAAGCCGTCCCTGTTATTGTGGTAGAATTGCGCAAAATCTTTTATCGCCTTATGCGTTATTACCGCATCAACTATAACGGAGCCACAATGCGCCATCTGTACCTGACCGATCTTGACAAGACTTTTTTAAGAAGTGATCTGAGTATCAGTGATTTCAGCAAAGAGATATGGAACCGTGCCGTCGAAGCGGGTGTGAAACTTTCGATAGCAACGGCAAGAAGTTATACAGGAGTACATAAACTGCTCGATGGGCTCGAACTGAAAGAGCCTCTCATCCTCCTCGACGGTGTTATGATTGCCGCGAGTGACGGTGAACTGCTCCATATTGCTTCCATACAAAGAGAGATGGCTGACGAGATTATAGAGCTTGGGCGCAAAATAGCCGGTTTTGAACCGCTTCTTGTAGGGCTTGATGATGATGGAGCGGAACGCTTCGTATATCCTGCAAAGAGGAACCGTTACCAGGAGGAGCTGCTCGAGACATACCATAACGACAGGAGAGTGCTTGACGCAGACCCGCTCAGGGCGATGGAGAGAAACCTCAAAATCGTCTATATGGAGAACGAGGAGGCTACCGGTGAACTGGAAACGGCTTTCAGAGAGGTTTTCGGCAGCGAAATCGAGATAAAACGTTCGAAAGATCCATATATGGACTGTTGGTTCATGACGGTACTGCACGCCGAAGGCGACAAAGCACATGCTCTGTCACGGCTGGAGGAGTTAGAAGATGTCGACAGAGCGCATACGACGGTATTCGGAGACAGCCATAACGACCTCGGGCTCTTTGCAGCGGCCGGGCATAAAATCGCCGTCGCCAATGCCATCGATGAGCTGAAAAAACGGGCCGATATAGTTCTGCCGTGGACAAACGATGAAGATGCTGTGGCAAGGTATCTCGAAAAAGAGCTTCTGGTGCAGAGGGGAGGAGTTTAGAGGTAGTCGTAGGTGATTTCCGCCTGAATATCCGGAAACCTGTTTTGAAGCAAGGTTTCGATTTTCTCGATTTTCTGCTTCGCCTCCTGCTCGCTCGGGCTCAGATATGCGACGGCAATCTGTGCCTCTTTCGGATATTCGCCAGATATGTCCAGAACCGAGCAGTTCATATGCGACAGGCGCTCTTTTATCGAGTTAAGAATCGAACGCCGTCCCTTTTTCGATTCTGCAAACGGCAGATCAATCGTCAGGGTTGCATATGTCAGGGTCATTGTGCCTGTCTCCCTCGAGCCATTCGATCTTTTTTGACTTCATGAAAGAGATGAAATCTTCATAGCTCCTTCGTACCGACTTCTCGTCTCTGGAAAGAAGACTGATCACGGCGATGCGCTTTTTGCCGCAAAAAGCCGGCAGAGATGAGAATTCGACATTCTGGGGAACTTTTTGCATCATCTCTATGAGGTCGTTTTCGCTGGTTAGTGCCGTGAAGGTCTTTCTGTATAGAGGTTTTGCATCCGGCAGAATATAATCGAGTGCCTGAAGTATCATCGGTTGAGCCATCTGCGGAAACCCCGGTACGAAAAAAAAGCGGCCGCGCATGCTGAAACCTGGTACCCTGTTTACCGGATTATCCAGCAAATCCGCACCTTCCGGAAGCTCCGCCATATGAATTCTGTGCGGGTATGCTTCGCTGCCGAACTGTTCGAGAATAAGCTTTTTTGCCTGCTCATGTACTTTTAGAGGCTTCCCTGTAAAAACTTCGGCGGCAATCTCTCTGGTAAGATCGTCCGGAGTAGAGCCGATGCCTCCAAAACTGAACATGACGGCCTCCGGGTCTTTTCTGATCATATCGAAGATGTTTTTGATGAGAGTCCGGTCGTCTGCTATCGTCATGGAGGCAAAAAGGGTCTCTCCGCGCTTTATAAGCTCTGAGGAGAGAAAGTCGAAGTGCCTGTCGGCCCTTCGGCGGTTGAGTATTTCAGATCCGATAATGACCTGATAAAAGTGCATCAGATTTTGCTTTTTATGAAAGCTTCCATTTCGTCAACGATCTCTTCGATAGAGCGTTCACCGTTGATTACGTGTAAAAGCCCTTTCTCTTTGTAGAATTTTCTGATCGCATCGATAGGCTCGGTATAGACTTTCATGCGGTTTTTGAAAACCTCTTCATTGTCATCTTCACCTCTTGCGCGGCCGAGGACACGCTCTTTTGCTACATCTTCGCTGACGTCGACTTCGATTACTGCTTCAAGTTTTACATCCGGTTCGCCTGAGAGAATTTTGTCGAGTGCTTCCATTTGCTCCACACTTCTCGGGAAGCCGTCTATCAGAATTACCGGCTTGTCACTCTTTTTTATCGCACTGACTATCGTATCTATAACGATATTCAGAGGTACAAGGTTGCCCTTGCTGATATAGCGTTCGATAGTGGCACCGAGAATAGAGCCGCTGGCCACTTCGGCACGCAGCAGGTCTCCTGTAGAGTAGTGGGCGATCGTGTCCGGATTGTTGGCGGCGATAAGCTCCGCATCCGTAGTCTTGCCGCTTCCCGGCGCTCCGATTATTAGAAAGAGTTTTTTCATGAAGTTCTCCTGAGGTTTATTGGTTTTACGATAATTTTTTCGGCCTGGCCGCGGCAGAGCGCTATGTCTACTTCTTCGTTTTTGATCTCAATGGGGCCGAGAAAGGCTTTGCTCTTTATTTCGACAATATCGCCAACTCTGATTCCCAAAGCATCGAGCCTGCACTTGAAACGGTCACAGTCGCGCTCGAACCCTTTGATCTTGACGATATCGCCCGGTTTGGCGTCACTTAGGCGCATCGGCTTTTGGCTGCTTCCTGATGCGGATTCCAAGCTCTTTCAGCTGTTCATCGTCCACCGGGCTCGGCGCATGCGTAAGCAGGCAGGTGGCGCTCTGGGTTTTCGGGAACGCTATGACGTCGCGAATACTCTCTTTATTGCCTATAAGCATCATGAGCCTGTCGAATCCGAGTGCAAAGCCTCCGTGCGGAGGTGCACCGAATTTGAGCGCATCGAGAAGGAAACCGAATTTTTCATTAGCCTCTTCTTCGCTTATGCCAAGCATTTTAAAGACTTTTTGCTGAATATCCAATTTATGGATACGTATGCTGCCTCCGCCGAGTTCTATACCGTTTAGGACGATGTCGTAGGCGACCGAGTCGATCGCTTCAGCATCCTCTTCATCGATATTTTTGGGCATTGTAAAGGGGTGATGAAGAGCTTTCAGGTGAAGCTCTCCCTCTTCAAGCTCGAACATCGGAAAATCGACGACCCAGACGAATTCGAAGCGGTTTTCGTCTATAAGCTCCAGTCTTCTGGCCACTTCCGTGCGAAGGCGGCCCATGTAGTCCCAGACCGTTTTGCGGTCTCCGGCTCCGAAGAAGACGATATCACCGACTTGAAGCTCCAGTCTGGATTTCATCGTCTCGATAGACTCCTGCGACAGAAATTTCAGAATAGGACCTTTGAGGCCCTCCTCTTTCACCTGAATGTAGGCCAGACCTTTTGCTCCGAACTGCGATACGAAACCCTCCAGCTCTTTGATGATCTTTCTGGAAAAGGCGTTGTCGCCGCCCGGAACCTTGAGCGCTTTTATTCTGTTGAGTTTCTTGTATTGAGCTATTTCTGCAAAAATCGGAGAGTCGCATTTTTCGAAAAGATCCATTACGTCGACCAGTTCCAGGCCGAAGCGAAGATCGGGACGGTCGTTTCCGTACTTTTCCATCGATTCGCGGTAGGTTATGCGGTTGAAAGGTGTCTCTATTTCATGTCCGCAGGCAGAGAAGACCGCTTTCAGCAGATCTTCCGCCACTCTCATCACATCCTCCTGGGTGCAGAAGCTCATCTCGACATCTATCTGGGTAAATTCCGGCTGGCGGTCGGCACGCAGGTCTTCATCTCTGAAACATTTGGCTATCTGGAAGTACCTGTCGAATCCGCTCACCATCAGGAGCTGTTTGAAGAGTTGGGGTGACTGTGGAAGTGCGTAGAACTCACCGTTGTGAACCCGGCTCGGCACAAGGTAGTCTCTGGCACCTTCGGGTGTAGATTTTGTAAGGATCGGGGTCTCCACCTCAAGGAAACCGTGAGAATCAAGCAGATTTCTTGCCGCGATAGCCGCTTTTGAGCGGAGCCTGAAGGTTTCGAACATCTCTTTTTGACGAAGATCCAGATAACGGTATTTCAGGCGGATATCTTCTCCGACGTTCGGGTCTCCGAGGGTAAAAGGCATCGGCTCGCTTCTGTTTTCTACGGTAAGATCGTCGATTACGACCTCGATCTTTCCCGTTTTAAGTCGCGGGTTCTCCAGCCCCTCGCCGCGCAGACGCACCTTCCCTTTGGCTATAAGGACGAACTCGTCTCTTACATGGGAGGCTATCCTGTGCGCTTCTGCATTGTCGGCAGGGTCGCATACAAGCTGAACAAGGCCGCTTTTGTCCCGCAGGTCTATAAAGATGACACCGCCATGGTCACGGTAGCTGTTCACCCAGCCTGCAAGCGTGACCTCTTCGCCGACGCTCTTTTCGTCTAGATCGGTACAGTAATGTGTTCGCAAATCGGATCTCCAGTTTCAGGGGCGTCTGCCGCACCCGTTTAGTTTGTAGCCGCACCGGTTTGGCCTCCGGCCCGGTAATAATGGCGCGATTATATCAAAACCAAACTTATTTTTTGTTAGAATCGTAAGATGTTGAATCTGCAAGCCGGAAAAAGAGTCCGGCTGTATAGAGAACGGACCTCTTTCGGCCGGAAAATGTATAAAGGTGTATTGTGCGGACCAATCTGGAAATAAAGCGTGTCGGTATCGTTCTTCGTCCTTCGACGCCGGAGTTGAAAGCCCTTTTTTATCTGGTTAAAAACTCTTTCGAAAAGCACGGTGCAGAAGTTCTGATAGACTCTACAAGTGCCGGTATGATAGGCGTACTCGGGCAGGAGTTCTCCGCCGTATGCGAAACGAGCGATGTGCTGGTCTGCATAGGCGGTGACGGAACGCTCATTTCGCTTGCAAGGCGCAGTTACAGATACCACAAACCCATTCTCGGTATAAATGCGGGGACTCTCGGTTTTCTTGCAGATATAAACCCCTCCGAGATCGAGTCGTTTATAGATAAACTCTACAGAGGTGAGTTCAGGATAGATGAGAGGATGATGATAGAAGGAGTGCTCTCAAACGGCAAAGATGAGAAATTGCTCCACTCATTTAACGATATTGTAATCAGCCGTCCTTCAATATCGAAAATGGTCAAGGTGGATGCATATATAGACAAAAAATGGTTCAATACATACTATGGCGACGGTCTGATCGTATCCACTCCCACCGGTTCCACAGCCTACAACCTGGCTGCCGGAGGACCGGTAACATTTCCGCTGACTGATGCCTTTATTCTGACCCCGATATGTCCGCATTCTCTTACGCAGCGGCCGCTGGTTATTCCTGCAGATTTCGAAATAGAGATAAAGACTCCCGAAAAAGAGTCTCTGGTCATTATAGACGGGCAGGAGCAGTATGACTTCGGGCCGAATGATATATTGATTATAAGAAAAGCTCCGATCGGTGCGAGACTTATACATCGTGTAGAGCGGAACTATTTCGATGTACTGCGCGAAAAACTCTCATGGGGGCAGGGAAGATGATAGAACGGTTTTATGCAAAAAATCTTGTCGGTTTCGAAACACTCGATCTTGAGTTCACTCCGGGGCTTATAGCAATAACCGGCCCCAGCGGAGCAGGGAAATCGGTCTTTATGAGTTCACTGCTTGCACTCTTCGGTCTCGATGATGTGAAGGCCGAGCGTTCCGAGATTATACTGAAAAATAGTTCTCTCCTCGAGCTTGACAGTTATGAGAGTGATGAGCCCGATATAACGCTTCGTGCCGTGAAAAAAGAGAAGATAAGATATTTTCTGAATGACCTGACTATTCCAAAAAGACGTCTCAAGGAGATGATGCGGCCGCTTGTCGGCCATATAGCCCAGCGCAACAACCGCGAACTCTCGCCGGAGCTTCTGCTTGAACTTGTCGATGCTATGGCTGTATTTTCCGATCCGGGGTTTAGTGAGCGCAAAGATGCTTTTATCGGGCTTTACGAAGATTATCGGGAAAAGAGCGGCAGACTCGAAACGATGCGTTCGGATGAGAAGCGTGTAAAAGAGCTTATAGAGTTTGCTGAGTTCGAAATTTCCAAAATTGATGATACCGCCCCAAAGCCCGGAGAGGATGAGGAGTTGATGAACATCAAACGCAAACTTTCCAAAAAGGAGAAGATTGCAGAGGCGATAGCCAGAGCTTCGCAGATTTTCGAGGCGGAACATGACGTACACGAAGCGCTTGGGCTCATAGACGGCGATTCGGTTCTTTTTGATGAGGCGATGAATATGCTTCGCAGCGAGTTCGAAAGAGCGGAGGATCTGCTGGAAGAGCTTGAAGATACGGATGTAGAGCGGGTTTTGGACCGTATAGAGGAGCTTGCGGCATTAAAACGAAGATACGGCTCGATCGAAGAGGCGCTGGCTTACAGAGATGAGAAGATAAAAGAGCTCGAGTACTATAAAAATATCGATCATGAACTAGGAGGCCTTGAAACGGAGGTTGAGACGCTTCTTCTGGCTCTGCAGAAAGAGGCGGAAAATATAAGTTACAGCAGAAAAGATGCTTCCCAAAAGGTGGAGCGTTTTATAAACGGGTACCTTGAACAGCTGCGTATGCCGCCGCTAAGTCTTGAAATTTCTCCCAAAACTCTCGATGCTTCCGGAGTCGATGAGGTTAGAATCGATCTGCAGGGCTCCACGATAGAGACTCTAAGCGGTGGAGAGTTCAACCGCATAGGTCTTGCCATTCTGCTATGCAAAAGCGAGCTTGCGGGAGGAGAAGGGATTCTTCTTATAGACGAGATAGATGCCAATGTCAGCGGTGACGAATCTATAGCCATTGCCAGACTGTTGAAGGCTCTTTCGAAGAACTACCAGGTTATAGCCATATCGCATCAGCCGCACCTCAGTGCCGCCGCAATGCAGCATATACTTGTTGCCAAAGAGGACGGCGGCAGTTTTGCAAAAGTGCTGGCAAAAGAGGAGAGAGTGGCTGAAATATCACGGATGATTGCCGGTGAAAAGGGAATGTCCGAAGCCTCAAAACTGGCAAGCAAAATTTTGAAAGAGTTTGCATCCTGACAATTAAGGAGTACCATACCCCTTTTTACGGTGTCGGCACGAATTGGGTACAATTATTCCGAAATTTTAGCCGGGGGAGTGCCTGAACCATGATAATCGATACCCACTGCCACCTTGACGATCCGCGTTTCGATGAAGATCTGGATGAGGTGATTGAGCGTGCCAAAGAGAGAGGTGTGGGAGCGTTTTTGATACCCGGAGCCGATCCTGATACACTTGAAAAGGCGCGTGAGATATCTTACAGATATCCCGAAGTCTTCTATGCTGCCGGTATTCATCCCTATGATATTGAAAAGTTTGATGAAAAGCTTTTGCTTGGGCATCTGAAAGATCCGAGGTGTATAGCCGTCGGTGAGTGCGGGCTTGACTACTACAGGCTCCCCGAAGATGAGAACGAAGTGCATGAGGTTGTTGCCGGGCAGAAACGTATCTTCTCTTTGCAGATCGAAATGGCAAAAAGGGTAAAAAAGCCTCTTATCGTACATATTCGTGATGCGAGCAGCGATTCGATGCAGCTTCTGCTCGATCACGGTGCATCCGAAGTGGGAGGGGTACTTCACTGCTACAATGCCGATGAGCAGCTTCTAAAGCTCGCCGAGCACGGCTTTTACTATGGAATAGGGGGTGTGCTCACATTCAAAAATGCGAAGAAACTGCCTCACGTTCTTCCAAAAATTCCGCGTGACCGCATTGTCGTTGAGACCGATGCTCCATACCTTACACCGCATCCTTTCAGAGGAAAGCGCAACGAACCGGCCTATACTGTTTACGTGGTCGAAAAAATAGCCGATATTCTTTCTATCAGCTATGATGAGGCTGCCGCATTGACCACTCAAAATGCCGAGAGGCTGTTTAAAGAGTTTGCTGCCTTGTAACTGATGCCACGTGCAAGG
>CAYZMY010000017.1:0-16689 GCA_964479605.1 uncultured Campylobacterales bacterium
TTTGCATCTCCTTCTTATTTTTGAATTATTGAGAATTATATCGCATATAAGTAACTGATTTTAGGCAAAAAGCGTAAAATCATCTCGAAATCTTAGATTTCGAAGCTTCAGGGGGTTGTAGGGCCGGTCAGGCCCTGCCAAATTGCGGGCTTGGCCCGGAATTTGCGTAACATGAATGGTTTAGGCAAAAAGCGTAAAATCATCTCGAAATCTTAGATTTCGAAGCTTCAGGGGGTTGTAGGGCCGGTCAGGCCCTGCCAAATTGCGGGCTTGGCCCGGAATTTGCGTAACATCAGTAAGCAACGGAAGTGTGACTTATGTCATGGAAAAAGTATGTTTGAAGTCTAAAGTTACGGCAAGAGCGCCCTCAAAGAGGGCATAAAGTGTCAGACGTTGAATCTGAAGTGCATCACATCGCCGTCGTTGACGACATAATCTTTCCCTTCGAGGCGCATCTTTCCGGCCTCTTTTGCACCCTGTTCGCCGCCGTATTTGATGAAATCTTCATAAGCGATGACTTCGGCGCGGATAAACCCTTTTTCAAAATCGTTGTGGATGACGCTGGCAGCCTTCGGAGCTTTCCACCCTTTGTGGATCGTCCATGCGCGTACCTCTTTGACGCCTGCGGTGAAGTAGCTTATGAGACCGAGTCTCTCGAAAGCGGTGCGGATGATCTTGTCGAGGCCGGACTCTTCGATTCCAAGCTCTTCAAGAAACTCTGCAGCCTCTTCATCTTCCAGCTGTACCAGCTCCTCTTCGATCTTTGCACACAGCTTAATTACATCCGCCCCGACTTCCGCGGCATGTTTTTTGACAGCTTCAACGTACTCGTTGTCTTCGAGGAGTCCTTCTTCGTCTACATTGGCTCCGTAGATTATGGGTTTGTTGCTTAGGAACCTAAGCTCTCTGTCCAACTGGATGAAATTTTCATCTTCACGTTTTTCAAAGGTGCTGACCGGTTTTATCTCCTCGAGATGCTTCATAAGTTCTTCGGCGATTTCGAGCTGTGCACGTACCTTTTTGTCACCTGTTTTGGCCTGGCGTGCCAAACGCTCTATCTTTTTCTCGAGCTGCTGGATGTCGGCGAATATAAGCTCGCTCTCGATAATTTCGATATCGCGCAGCGGGTCGATACTTCCCTCGACATGGGTTATATTGCCGTCTTCAAAGCAGCGCACCATATGTAAAATCAATTCTGTTTCGCGAATATTGCTTAGAAACTGGTTGCCCAGCCCTTCGCCTTTGCTTGCGCCCTTCACCAGACCCGCAATATCGACAAAATCGATGGTACTGTGCTGAATACGCTCGGGATTTACGATCTTTGCCAGTTCATCCAGCCTCTCATCCGGTACCGGAACGACGGCTTTGTTCGGTTCGATCGTGCAGAAAGGATAGTTTGCAGACTCGGCGTTTTGTGCTTTCGTAAGTGCATTGAATGTGGTCGATTTGCCGACATTCGGCAGACCGACGATCCCTACGGGAAGACCCATTTTCGGACTCCTTTTTGTATCATGTCTCTAAAGTTTTTTTATCTGAAAAATTAAACCGGAGTATATCAGGATAGAAGGATAAAATCAACAAAAATATGTATGTACATATCCGGCTGTATCTATGAAAATTAAACAATGGTGATGTACAATCAGGTAAGATAAGTTTGAGCTCATCCTATTTCCAAAATGGGCGATATATCCAAAAAGGTTATACATTGACATATAGTTTATCAGATTTTGGAACAGTTTTATGAGTGAGAAAAACAATCTATGCGACATAATCATTTTCGGCGGTCACGGCGATCTGGCCATGAGGAAGCTCATGCCTTCACTCTATCATCTTGTAAGTGACGGATATCTCGATTCACAGAGCCGCATCATTTCCATTACCAGGCGCTCCATGAGTCATGATGAGCACCTAGAACTGATTTGCGAAAAGCTGAAGCAGTATCTCGACGAGGGGCTCTTCGATGAAGAGAAGTTCAATGCATTCGCTGCGCAGCTAAGGTGTGTGACGATGGATATGACAGTGCATGGTGACTATGCCAGGCTAAGTGAGGTGTTGGATGAATATCCGGAGCGTGAACGTATCTACTATCTCTCGACATCCCCCTCTCAGTACGGAACGATCTGCCGCAAACTGGCGGCATGGAATCTGGTAACCGGCGATGCCAGGGTTGTATTGGAAAAGCCGATCGGACATGACCTGGAGTCGTCTAAAGTGATAAACGACGAGGTTGCCGATGTTTTCGACGAGTCCGCAATCTACCGTATCGACCACTATCTCGGTAAAGATACCGTTCAAAACATTATGGCACTGCGCTTTTCAAACGCTATCTTCATGCCTCTGTGGAGCGGCAGGAGCATCGACCATGTACAGATCACCCTGGCTGAAACGGTCGGTGTCGAAGGGCGCTGGAGCTACTATGACAGCTACGGTGCGATGCGCGACATGGTGCAAAACCATCTTCTGCAGCTGCTCTGCCTCGTAGCAATGGAGCCGCCCTGCAGCCTGGACGGTAACAGTGTGAGAGACGAAAAGCTCAAAGTATTGCGTTCGCTGCGCCCCATTGAGGCGGATGATATCGCCCTCAAAACGGTGCGCGGCCAGTACAAAGAAGGCAATATAAACACCGCGGCCGTACCGGGATACCTGCAGGAAGAGGGCGGCAATGCCGAGAGCAATACCGAAACATTTGTGGCCATGCGCGTCGATATCGACAATTGGCGCTGGAGCAACGTACCGTTTTATCTGCGTACCGGCAAAAGGATGCGCTCGAACGAATCTGTGATCGTAATTCAGTTCAAGAAGGTTCCGCACTCCATCTTCCCCAAAGGGGGAAGCTGCATCGACGACAACAAACTGGTTATCCGTCTGCAGCCCAAAGAGAGCATCAAACTCAAAATTATGAACAAAATCCCCGGTTTGGGTGCGGGAATGCGGCTGCGGCCGGTTGAGCTGGAACTTAACATACCGGAAAACAGCCCACGTACACCATACGCTTATGAGCATTTGCTGCTCGATGTTATCCGGTCGAACCCGACACTGTTTATGAGGCGTGACGAAGTAGAAGCTGCGTGGATATGGGCCGACAAAATTCTTCAGGCTTGGGAGAGCGAGAATATAAAGCCGAAATCCTACCCGGCAGGAACAGACGGGCCTACGGCATCGATCGCGCTTATAGAACGCGACGGCAGAAGCTGGTATGAAGAGTAGGCTGTACAGGTTTGAAAGCAGAGAGGCTCTGCTGGATGCCCTTGTAAGCCGTATTGCTGAAAATATCGGTGATTCCGTTGCCGAACGCGGCTCCGCCTCTCTGCTCGTTTCGGGCGGCTCCACTCCAAAAGCGCTTTTCGAGAGACTCTCACATGTAGCACTCCCGTGGGAAAAGGTTACAGTTTCACTGGTCGATGAACGCTGGGTCGATGTGACGAGCAGCGAGAGCAACGAACATCTGGTGCGAACATCACTGCTTCAAAACCGTGCACAAAAAGCCCGTTTCATCGGGTTGAAAACCGATCATGAAAATGCAAAAGAGGGTGTGACCGAGTGCGAGAAGAGGCTCACCGCTCTTCCATCGCGACCGGATGTCGTTATTTTGGGAATGGGGAGCGATGGACATACGGCCTCCTTTTTTCCGCATATGCCGAATCTTGGAAAGGCTATGGATACACAAAGCGGTGCAAGGTGTATCGATGCCCTCTCCCCAAACGCTCCTCATGATCGCATGACACTGACTCTCCCTTTTTTGTTGACTGCCCGAAACCTTCTGCTCCATATTGAAGGGGAAGAGAAGCTTCGTGTTTTCGAGAATGCCATGGGTGAAGGAAGCATAGAAGATATGCCGATACGTGCACTATTGAGGCAGGATAAAATTTTGCTGGAGGTTTACAATGCCTGAGTTGTTAAACTCCATGGTTTCCGCAATTACGGAAAAGATTGTAAACAGAAGCGGAAAGAGCCGAAAAATCTATCTGGAGAGAATCTCACAGGCTCACCGCAGGGGTGTGACCCGAAAGGGACTTACCTGCAGCAATCTGGCTCATGCCATGGCATCATGTTCTCGGCTTGAGAAAGAAGAACTCTCGGGGATGCAGACTCCAAATATCGCAATCGTCTCCGCCTATAACGATATGCTCTCCGCCCACGAGCCTTACAAAACCTTCCCTCCGCTGATTAAACGTGCCATTCTCGATGAAGGGGCTACCGCCCAGTTCGCGGGAGGCGTACCAGCCATGTGCGACGGTATTACACAGTCACAGCCCGGAATGGAGTTGAGCCTATTCAGCCGTGACACGATAGCGATGAGTACAGCTATAGCACTTTCGCACAATGTGTTCGATGGCGCCCTCTATCTCGGATGTTGCGACAAGATTGTTCCCGGACTGCTCATCGGAGCCCTGAAGTTCGGTCATCTTCCGGCTGTTTTCGTTCCTGCGGGACCGATGCCTTCAGGCATAGACAACGCCGAGAAGGCGAGAATCCGACAGGAGTACGCGCAGGGCAAGGTTGAGCGCAGCGTTTTGCTGAAGACGGAGGCAGCCTCCTATCACAGTCCGGGAACCTGCACTTTTTACGGCACGGCTAACAGCAATCAGATGCTGATGGAGATTATGGGCCTGCACCTTCCCGGCTCCTCCTTCGTAAATGCCGAAACACCGCTCAGGGATATGTTGACAGAGGAGGCGGCCAGACAGGTTTTGAGACTGAGCGAACAGCAGGGAAACTATATGCCGGCAGGTAAAATGCTCGATGAAAAGAGTTTCGTCAATGCCATTGTAGGGCTGTTGGCTACAGGGGGTTCCACCAATCACACCATCCATCTCATCGCAATGGCCCGTGCGGCGGGCATTGTTCTCACATGGGACGATTTCGACGCTCTGTCGCGTGTAGTGCCGCTTCTGTGCAGGATGTATCCCAACGGTTCGGCAGATATCAACCACTTTCAGGCTGCAGGCGGCATGAGTCTGGTTATCCGCGAGCTTCTGGATGCCGGATTGCTGCATGAAGATGTCCATACCATAGTAGGATTCGGTCTGAGAGACTACATGAAAGAGCCTTTTTCAGATAATGGAAGAGTCGTTTACAAAGAGGGTCCGAAACATTCGCTCGACAGCAGTGTCATCGGCAGTGTCGCTTCCCCGTTCGACACTGAAGGGGGAATCAGGGTGCTGCACGGAAATATCGGTCGCAGTGTCATCAAAACTTCCGCTCTCAAACCGGAACATCGCCGCATAGAGGCACCGGCTGTTGTTTTCGAATCCCAGGAGGAACTGCAGCAGGCGTTCAAAGAGGGGAAACTGAACAGAGATTTTGTTGCTGTTGTGCGGTTCCAGGGGCCAAAAGCCAACGGCATGCCGGAGCTGCATGCTCTTATGAGCCCGCTTGGTGCGCTGCAGGATGACGGATACAGAGTAGCCATCGTGACAGACGGCCGTATGTCCGGGGCTTCGGGCAAGGTTCCCTCGGCCATCCACGTAACGCCGGAAGCGGCTTCCGGAGGGGTAATCGGCAAGATAGAAGATGGCGACCAGATTCGTCTGGATTGTGACAACGGTACCCTTGAGCTGCTTGTCGACGACGAAGTTCTGAAGCAGCGCCGCAGTGCCGAATACGATGCGGCTTCATACCGCTACGGCATGGGACGCGAACTTTTCGGTGTGATGCGCCGCAGCGTCAACGGTGCTGCCGAGGGTGCCTGCACATTCGACCTGCCCGGAGATGAACAGTGGTAAAGAGTTTTACGCCCACCGAAGTGATGCAGCTGTCTCCCATCATCCCTGTCATCGCCATAAACAGTGCCGACGAAGCACCCGAGCTGGCCAGGGCCCTGATGGCGGGGGGAATCAATGTATTGGAAATAACCCTCAGAACACCTGCTGCACTCGATGCCATAGAGTCGATAGCGGCCGGAGAAAAAGATGCGGTTGTAGGTGCGGGTACGGTGTTAAGCGGCGACGATCTCAGAAGAGTTAGGGATGCCGGCGCCAAGTTTGCAATAAGCCCGGGATTGACACCATCTCTTCTTGAAGCGGCGAAAGATATGGATTTTCCGCTCTTGCCTGGAGTTGCAACCGCTTCGGAGATTATGACGGGTCTGGAGTACGGGTACGACCGATTCAAACTCTTTCCTGCCGTGAGTGCCGGAGGAGTCGCCGCACTGAAATCTTTCGCCGGGCCGTTTCGCTCTGTAAAATTCTGTCCGACAGGCGGTGTAAATGCTGCTAATGCAGGCGATTTTCTGCGTCTTGAAAATGTTCTTTGTGTAGGGGGCAGCTGGGTGGCTCCCAAAAAACTTGTAGATGCCAAAGCGTATGAAGAGATAACTGCAATTACGAGAGCATCTCTAAATGCGCTGCATAGTTATTACCGCACCAACTAAATAGAAAAGCAGTCTTATGAAAAAAAGAGAAAAATCCAAAATCGATCCTAAAAACCTGATGGCCGTCGAGCGGGCTACAACCGCTTTGATAGGAACTGCGATATCGCTGATAGTTCTGGGGTTCGTTGTAGAGAAATTTGAACTTTTTTTGAATATTATCGCTGTAGAACTGGAAGGCAAGGCCAACGAAAAACTGCCGCAGCTGGCGCATATCTCCTTTTACAACTACCTTGGAATCGCTATAGTCGGTGCGGGGATTATTCTGGCACTCTTTACCTATAGATACTATACCAGGTGGATCGAACATCTTGAGCGTGGAGAGCTCGATACCGACAAGAAGATCTATTTTCTACTCTCCCTGTTTGTCGCAGTTATAGGTTTTTTACTTTTGGTCAGTATGGTTATGCTATGAGAACCAGAAATCTGATTCCCCCTGGTTAAACTGCCTGTAAAAAACGCTTTTGAAGCTCTTTTTCCAATTCCTGCGCCGCTTTTTGAAGAGCCATGGTACCGCTATCTTGTGATATGCCTCGTACCTTGTAGTATTGAACCGAGATAGGTGCTTTGTATCTTTTGTGAAGTGTAAGTTTGACGGTCGCTTCAAATATGTGGTCCTGTGCACTCTTTTTGTGTAGAAGAGTGCCGTTTATGGTAATGCACAGTGTTCGGCTGTCGGCTTTTGTCTCATTTGTCGAAACAAGCTGCTCTTTTTTCAGCGCTTTGGCTACGGCATCTGCGAAAAATTTCATTGCGGGGGTTGAAACCGGTTCTATGCAAAATCTGAGACTTTTTTTGAGCCTGTTTGCGGTTTTGTAGAAGTATGGCAGTCCGTTTTCCACCCTGCTGGCCACCTTCCCGGAAAACGGGCTTATATAGTCGGCAAGAAGATAATCCGGAAGAAAGCGAGACATCTTCTCAAAAGAGTCCTTTGCCAGTATATAGCGCTCGAGTACGGTCTGTCCGCGAGAGGAGTGCCAGCGCTCCTCTATGGAAACCAGTCTGCCCAGTATCTCTTTTTTAAGCGGCTTTGCCAAATCTTTGCGTTTTATCTCTACAAGTACCGCCGCTGTACCGTCTTCACCGCTATACGATTTTAAAACCCTGTATTTTGATATCGGTATTTTTTTCAGTCTGGATTTTGTACTCTCTACAGCCTCTTTGGAGAGGTACCTGATGATGTATTTGTGTCCGTCTGCACCTGAAATTCTCTTTTTTATAAAGTCAGACCAGACTCTGCTGTTCAGATCTGAAACGGCATTCTCTTCTGCCTCCTGTATGTCTCTTCCTTTTCCGACTCCGTAAAAAGATTCAAGACTGTTTTCGGGAACATGGAGAAACCATGCAGGCATTGCAGATTTTAGTGTACGGCTCTGTATAGGCTCTGATATTTGCGGCCTCTGTACAATAGTGTCATGGCTGCATCCGGCAAAAAAGAGCACCAATACCGCTGCCGCTAAAACTCTGTATCCAATCATCTCAATCCTGATAAACTTTATTACCCGGGTAAAAAAGGCTCACCTCAGGCTTGCTTGTGAAAAACTATCGGCAATAAATAGTTTTTTGAAAGCCCAGTGACATCATTACTTGGTGTGGTAATAATTTTCTTTCCTGAAATATAATATCTACTTTCTGCAAAGCTTGTTACGATACAATGAGG
Source organism: uncultured Campylobacterales bacterium (assembly GCA_964479605.1). Taxonomy (GTDB): domain Bacteria; phylum Campylobacterota; class Campylobacteria; order Campylobacterales; family Hydrogenimonadaceae; genus Hydrogenimonas. The sequence continues at coordinate 8,031 of CAYZMY010000017.1, forward strand.
GAAAAAACCGGGATAGGAGCACTCTATGGAAAATGAGTGGATAAGAATGGGACTTTTGCTGGCTGTAGTAATAGTTATGATAGTAGTACTCAAGTCCCCGCGTAAGAAGAACGGCGGGGATGAGAAGTAGAGGCGGTTCTTTGAGGCAATACCTCGTTCTAGCAGTGCAGGAGCGGCAATCCGCTCCTGCAAATACTAATGTGAAGAGTCTGAACTGTTATCTCTCTTCGCCTGTTTGATGATCTGCTCGAACCACTTTACAGTCATACGCACTCCTGCACCGCTGGCACCTGCAGGGTTGTATCCCCATGCCTTTTCAACATATGCAGGACCTGCTATGTCCAGATGAAGCCACTTGTGCTTGTACTCTTTTTCTATGAAATGATCGAGGAACAGGGCTGCTGTCAGTGCTCCGCCGTAGCGTGTGGATGAGATATTGCATACATCCGCAATATCACTTTTTATGAGCTTTTTGAGATATCGGTTAAACGGTAGTGTACCGGTCAGCTCTCCGGCATTTGAAGCTGCTTTCGAGAAACTGTGTTTAAGAGCCCTGTCGTGGCCCATCAGGCCTGTGGTATATTCTCCCAGAGCCACCACGCATGCACCTGTGAGAGTTGCGAAGTCGAGCAGGTAGTCCGGTTCTACCTTCTCCTGTGCGTAGCAGAGGCAGTCTGCAAGTACCAGGCGACCTTCCGCATCGGTGTTGCGTATCTCTATGGTTTTGCCGTTTTTTGCCTTTAAAACGTCATCCGGTTTGTAGGCGTTTCCGCCTATCATATTCTCGGTCGCACCGACAATACCGTGTACCTCTATGGGAAGATTCAGTTCGCTTACCGCTTTCATGATGCCGAGCACGGCACATGCGCCTGCCTTGTCAGACTTCATCGTCACCATATATTCGGCGGGTTTCAGGCTCAGTCCGCCGCTGTCGTATGTGAGTCCCTTGCCTACAAGTGCTATTTTGTAAAGAGGGTTTTGCGGTCTGTACGAGAGATGGACAAGACGGGGAGGATGGTCGCTCGCTCGGCTTACGGCAAGAAAAGCTCCCATGTTCTCCGTTTCGATCCCTTTTTCATCCAGAACGATGCAGTCGAGACCGTTCTCTTCCGCCAGCGAAACAGCTTTGAGCGCCAGCATCTCGGGTGTCATGTCGTCTGGAGGTGTATTTACTATGTTCTTTACGTAGTTTGCGGCACGAGCCACTGTAACCGCCGACTCTACATAACCGGCTGCCTTGTCCGCATCCATACTTTTTGAGTTGAAGTCTTCAATACTGATCGTCACTTTTTTCACAGGATGTTTCGACTTTTCGGTTTTGTATTCGTCATATTCGTAATCTCCGAAGATCATCCCCTCTGCCATCGCTTTGACATTCTGTGCTGAGCATTTTCCGAGGTAAAGGCCGGTTTTAAGATGTTCGGCTTTTGACTTTCTTGCAGCACGAAGGGCAGCCGCGAATGCGCTGCGGATATCGTCATGGTGCAGTGAGTCTGAACCTACGTAGAGCCGTTTTTTTTCAAAAAGCAGGCAGACTTCATCCTGTGAGCCTTCAAAGCCCGCCAGTTCGAGCAGTTCACGCTCTTCAACCCACGGATGGTCGAAATTTTTTGAAACTACGCAGACAATCTCCATATCTGCCGAGATTTCACTTCTCTCTTTTTTTGATACTTCTATTTGCATATCTTTCCTCTCTTTTTTTGATTATACTGTTTTCCAGACTTTTAAATATGTAAGTTATGCCGAAGAACAGGGCAGCCGCCAGCGGCAGTGCAAAGTACCAGTGCTCTTTTGTATATTCCAGTATTTTAAGAATCTGTTCTCCGAAAATATAGGCCAGCACTATCGTGATAGCCGCCCACACCTGTGCACTTATGAAATTTATGAGAGCGAACTTTTTTGCGTCGTAGCGCGTCAGCCCTATACTCATGGGAATTACGGTTCTGAGACCGTAAAGGTATCGCTGTATGAATATGATGGGCCATCCGTACTTTTTAAGAAGAAGATGGGCTATGGCAAACTTTCTGCGGTGTTTGTGCATGTATTTATGGATGAACTTCTTGTTGTAACGCCCGATATAAAAATAGATCTGATCTCCAGTGAAGCCGCCGAGACCCGCTATGAATATGGCCAGTCCCATATTCATATGTCCGGTATGGACCATTGTACCGGCCATTATGAGCCCCAGCTCACCTTCCAGTACGCTCCACAAAAAGAGGATTATATATCCGTACTCCTGCAGGGCCTCTATGAGAAACTGTTCCATCAGGGCTCTTTAATCGAAATGCAGAAGATTTTTGGCCTGAATCATATCCTTGTCGCCGCGGCCGGAGAGATTGATTATAATCAGTGAGTTTTTTACTCTTTCAGGATTCATCTTTTTGAGATAGGCGATTGCATGCGAGCTCTCGAATGCCGGAATTATTCCCTCTTTTCGGCTCAGCCATACGAAAGCGTCAAGTGCCTCCTGATCGGTGATAGAGTCGTACTCTGCAGCTCCGATCTCTTTGAGGTAGGCGTGCTCAGGTCCGATACCCGGATAGTCAAGGCCGGCAGATATCGAATGGGCTTCCAGTATCTGCCCATCCTCATCCTGAAGCAGATAGCTCATCTGGCCGTGCAGCACTCCTGGGCTTCCTTTTGCAAGACTTGCACCGTGTTTGTCGGTGTCGAGCCCGAGACCGCCCGCTTCGATGCCGATGCAGGTCGTTTCGCTCTCATCCAGAAAGTGTGAAAATATCCCAATCGCATTGCTGCCGCCGCCTATACAGGCGATGACATAGTCAGGAAGACGGTTTTGCGCCTTTAGAATCTGTGCTTTCGCTTCATATCCGATTATGGCCTGAAAGTCACGGACCATCATCGGGTAGGGGTGCGGCCCCGCTACCGTACCGATAATGTAAAATGTGTCTCGCGCGTTTGTAACCCAGTGGCGGATGGCATCGTTCATCGCATCTTTGAGAGTTTTGCTTCCACTCTCTACCGCGTGAACTTTCGCACCCAGCAGCTTCATACGGAAGACGTTCAGCTCCTGTCTCGCAACATCTTTGGCTCCCATGAATATCTCGCACTCAAGCCCCAGAAGCGCAGCTATCGTAGCAGTAGCGACACCGTGCTGTCCGGCACCTGTTTCGGCTATAACCTTTTTTTTGCCGAGACGCTTTGCAATTAGACCCTGAAGAATAGTGTTGTTTACTTTGTGCGCTCCGGTGTGATTCAGATCTTCACGCTTCAGATATACGGTCGCTCCGATCTCGTCTGAAATGTTTTTTGCATAATAGAGCGGGCTCGGTCTGCCTACGTAGTGTTCCAGGTAGTAGTGGGCCTCCTCCCAGAAGGTTTCATCGAAGCGTATCTTTGCATACGTATCGTCAAGCTCTTTTAGCACCGGCATAAGGGTTTCAGGAACGTATCTGCCGCCGAATATGCCGAAGTGGCCCAGCTTGTCAGGGTCGAACTTAAGAGGCTTGGGTATGTACATCAGCCGACCTCCAGAACGGAGTAGTGGGAGGTTATGCCGGCCAGTTTTTTTGTACCTCCCAGAAAAGCAAGGTTTATGACAAAGCAGGCCTCTATACACTCGGCACCGGCATCTTTTATTAGCTTGGCAGCCGCAGCCGCGGTTCCTCCGGTTGCAATTAGATCGTCTATAAGAAGGACCCGGGCACCCTCTTTGCCTTCGAATGCGTCTATATGAATTTCAACTTCATCGAAGCCGTATTCCAGTGCGTACTTCTCCGCTATCGTAGCTGAGGGGAGTTTCCCTTTTTTACGCACCGGAACGAAGCCGGTGCCCAGTTTTAGAGCCAGCGCGGCACCGAAAATAAAACCCCGGCTTTCGATTCCCGCTATGTAGTCGATCTTGTAATCTTTATATCTCGCTTCCAGATGTTCCATCAGCATAGTGTAGGCTTCGGAGTTGTTGAGCAGGGTCGTAATGTCTTTAAAGAGTATGCCGGGCTTTGGAAAGTCCGGAACATCCCGAATGGAGTCCATAAGAAACGATTTTTCGACATTTGTCAATGTTTTCATTTTCGATCTTCCTTCTTTTACAGTAGTGCTTCGATGCGTGATTCCAGATCTTTGATCCTGCTTCTGAGCTTCTCGTTTTCTATACGATATTGGCTGTTACGCTGTTTGACCGTCTTGATCTCCCTGCGGAGTTTTGTCATCTGTTCATTCAGAATGTCGATGTTTCCAAGAGCGCGCTGCAGCTGTATCTGGTATTTTCGTATAAGAACCTCCGCCTCTTTGAGCGTAAGTTTCATTACATCGTTGTTCTTCTGCTCTTTGATGGTGAGGTTCTGAAAATAGAACATTTTAATGAGAAGAATGACTACCAGAACAAGCGAAACCGTGACTATAGACCACTCGAGAAACATCAGCTACTCTTTTGAAGCGCCATTATTTTTTCGACGCGGCCTGCATGGCGCCCGCCTTCAAACTCGGTGGTAGTGAAGGCTTCTATCATCGACTCTATGACGCCGGGGCCCGAAACCCTCTCGCCGAAGCAGAGGATGTTGGCATCGTTGTGGGCCCGTGCCATCTGCGCCGTGTAATAGTCGTTGCAGTGGGCCGCTCTTATACCGTCAATCTTGTTGGCGGCTATACTCATGCCGATACCGGTACCGCAGATGAGTATGCCGTAAGAGCCTTCGTCCGAGACAACCGCACGGGAGACCTTTTCCGCATAATCCGGATAATCTACCCTGTTGCTGTTTTCGGGGCCGAGGTCAACGACGTCGTGACCTCTCGCCTTTAGCATTTCTATAACGGGACCCTTGACGGCGAAACCGGCGTGGTCGCTTCCGACGTAGAATTTCATCTTTATCCCCTTGAAAAAAGTTCATTCGCATTTATATGTTTGCAGGAGCGAATCTCCCGTCTCTATCTTCGCCGCCGCACACCGAAACGGTCCGCCGCGGTATAATCGGGTATATTATACTAGAAAAACCCTGTGACTCAAGCTTCCGGAAAGATGGTGCCGCTATCTGTGCCGGTTAGCGCATAAGCAGATTTATAAGCCACATTGCGGGCATGAAAAACCACTGGCTGAGCGGTGTCGCTATTACGACTATGAGCAGAATCATGCCTATCGGTTCTATTTTATTCAGCAGATCTACCACTGGCTGCCACCTAAACTGCATCGAGAGGTAGCGCAGGGCGTTTGCACCGTCGAGCGGAGGGAAGGGCCAGAGATTGAAGACACCCAGTACGACATTGTAGATGACCGTATACATCACAAAATAGGCTGCGAATGCACCGAAAATCGATTGCGGCTGTTCAACAAAACCCAAAAACAGAGATGCAGCCACTGCCAGCGCAAAGTTGTATGTTACGCCGGCAAGCGCCACTGCCACAGCCGCCATATAGCCGCCGTTGTAGATAACTGTACGTATGTTTACCGGAACAGGTTTAGCCCAGCCGAAGAGAAAAGGTGCACCGCTTATGTAAAGAAGAAGCGGCACTACGATAGTTCCCACAGGATCTACGTGTACTATCGGGTTGATACTCAAACGTCCCGCATCTTTTGCAGTGGTGTCCCCGAACCTGTATGCCACGTAACCGTGCATTATCTCGTGGCCGATGATCGCAACCATCAGCGAGAGAACGATCGCCGTTACTTTGACGACGTCTACATCACTCCACATAGCGGGGCTGCTCTCTCTCAAGAGTCTCGACATTGCGTCCTATGCGGTCCCATCTGATCAGGTAGTTTTCATCCCAGCTGAAATAGATGAACCAAGGTTTGCCGACAATGAGTCGGTAGGGGACGGTCCCCCAGAAGCGGCTGTCGTTGGAGTGGTCGCGGTTGTCACCCATCATGAACCAGTGGTTCGGCTCCACTCTTATGGGGCCGAATTCGAATATCTCCATCGGCTGCATACCGTTCATTACTACGTTTGGATCGTTATGGATACCCGGAAACTCTTCACGGTACGGATCTTTTACAAAAAGTGCCCCCTCTATCTTCACAATCTTCTCTTTCGGGTAGTTGGCCACAATGTAGTCATCACCTTCATGAGGCCGCAGATAGAGCGATTTTTTGTGAAGGAAGAGAATGTCTCCTCCGACTGCAACGCACCGCTTGACATAATGTATCTTTTCGTTTCTGGGGTAGCGGAATATAACGATGTCGCCCCTTTTTGGACCCTCCGAATCGATTATGTGGCCGTCTCCGTCACTGTCGAACCATACGGGAATTTCGAGCCAGGGGATGTGGGGAACAGGTACACCGTAGGCAAACTTCTTTACAAACAGGTGGTCCCCTATCAGCAGAGTGTTTTTCATGGAGCCGCTCGGAATCACAAACGCCTGGGCGACGAAGAAGATGACCATCAAAACGATAATTACCGTTCCGGTCCATGTGTTTGAAAAGTGGTAGAGGCGTATCAGCCAGTGCGGCTTTTTCCGCTCCTGTTGTGCTTCATTTTCGATAGCTTCGTTCTGACTCATCGATTTCGCCCCTTTGCCGCTTTGATCGTATTGTCAAGCAGCATGGCGATCGTCATCGGGCCGACACCGCCGGGGACAGGTGTGATGTAGCTGCATTTGGGAGCGACATTTTCATAGTCCACATCTCCTGCGAGAGAACCGTCTTCGAGGCGATTTATACCAATATCTATGACGACTGCTCCCTCTTTGACCATATCTTCCGTAATCAGGCCGGCTTTCCCCACCCCGACTACAAGAATATCTGCCCGGCGCGTATGCGAAGCGAGATCTTTCGTAAAGATGTGGCAGATATCCACGGTTGCAAAAGCATTTAGCAAAAGTGCGGCCATCGGTTTGCCCACGATGTTGCTGGCTCCGACGACACAGGCGTTTTGCCCCTTGGGGTCGATGTCGTATGCTTCAAGCATTTTCATTACACCTAAAGGTGTACAGGGAACGAAGGAGTCGAGTCCGGTCATCAGGCGGCCGAAGTTGTAGGGGTGAAAACCGTCTACATCTTTGTCCGGATCTATCAGTTCCAGAATTTTGGTGGCATCTATGTGTTCGGGAAGAGGAAGCTGTACGAGTATGCCGTCGATATTCGGATTTTTGTTCATCATCAATATCGTCTCTTCGATTTCGCACTGGCTTATAGAGGAGGGCATTTCATGGGTGATGGAGTAGATGCCGGCCTCCTTGCAGGCTTTCGCTTTCATCTTGACATAGGCATGACTTGCGGGGTCGTCGCCAACCAGGATTACAGCGAGGCCGGGTGTGATACCCTTCTCCTCCTTGAGAATTTCCACCTCTTTGGCAACTTGTGAACGAATATCGCCCGCCAATCTCTTGCCGTCGATTATCTGCATGAATCTGTCCTTATGACAATTTGGGTAGAATATTACCGAAATATTGATTAAAAGGCAGTAAGTGAAGTATCTGCTCGTTCTTCTTTTAAGTTTGGGTCTTTTTGCCGATGAGTCATTCATTACAGAGAGTGAATACGGTGAAATGCTCTACAACAATCCTCGGGGCATAGGTTGCATACACTGTCATGGAAAAAATGGCTCCGGAACACTTATTGCAACATATAAAGAGGACGGAGACAGGGTAGAGTTAAGAGGCCCGGATATCAGAAAGGTACCGCTTAAGAAACTGAAAAAGAGTCTGCTCAGGCGGCACAGAATTATGCCGACCTATTTTCTTACGGACAAAGAGATAAGGGCCATTTTCCATTACCTGCACCAAGAGGAGGGGACATGATTTTTGAAGAAACAGATCGGCTCGAAGAGATCGTAGCGGAAAATGATCTGGATGCCGTTGAGAAGCTGCGCCGCGGAAGATCACAGCAGGCCAGGTACAGGCCGCCGTATATAAGAAGCGCTCTTATGCTTTCAGGCCACCGTCTTCGCCATCTGAACCGTCTTGACGAGCTGGCTGCCGATATAGTCATACTGAATCTGGAAGATGGAGTGGCACCGTCGCAAAAGCCGATGGCGCTTCGCCTTATAGCGCTTTTTCTCGCCGAGGCGAAGAGTATCCGTTCGCAGACTGTAGTCAGAGTCAACCCGCTGGACCGGGGCGGGAAAGAGGAGATCGCCTATCTGAACGGTGTAATGCCGGATGCGATAAGGGTACCCAAAATAAAAAGCGCTGCAGATGTGGAGGAGGCTCTCGATCTTGTGGATGAGAAGATAAAAATCCATCTTTCAATAGAGACAAAGGAGGCTTTCGAAGCGCTCTCTTCGCTGCGAATAGATGCTCGTGTAGAGGCTTTTTACCTCGGTGTACTCGATCTGCTGGCATCAATGGGTCTGCCGCAGCGCATTGTGCAATTGCATAATCCGACAATGCACTATATTCTGGCGAAGTTTCTTGCCAAAACTTCATCACTGGGAGTTCTGCCTGTTTCATTCGTCTATCAGGATTATGCTGATACCGACGGATTTGAAAACTGGTGTCTTCTGGAAAAGAGAATGGGATATCATGCCAAGGGCTGCATATCTCCTGTACAGGTTGAGATAGCGAACCATGTCTTCACTCCCGATGAAGAGGAGATGGAGTGGGCCCGCCGTGTTGTACAGCTTTTCGAGTCAGACCCCGGCTGCAGCGGCTTTGCAGACGACGATCTGGGTTTTGTGGATGAGCCGATCTATAAAAGCGCGAAGAGTATGCTTGAGAAGTTTGCCGAAAAGTAGGGGAGTGTGGGATATTGGGTGTTGGATAT
>CAYZMY010000018.1:0-16413 GCA_964479605.1 uncultured Campylobacterales bacterium
TGGACGGCGCAATCCTGGTTGTTTCTGCAGCTGACGGCCCGATGCCTCAGACTCGCGAGCACATCCTTCTCTCTCGCCAGGTCGGTGTTCCTTACATCGTTGTATTCATGAACAAAGCCGATATGGTTGATGACGAAGAGCTTCTCGAGCTTGTCGAAATGGAGATTCGCGAACTTCTCAGCGAGTATGATTTCCCGGGTGATGACACTCCGGTAGTTGCCGGTTCTGCCCTTAAAGCACTTGAGGAAGCCAAAAGCGGTACACTCGGCGAGTGGAGTGAGAAGATTCTTGAGCTCATGAACGCTGTTGATGAGTATATTCCTACTCCCGAGCGTGAAACTGACAAAGATTTCCTCATGCCGATCGAAGATGTATTCTCTATTTCCGGTCGCGGTACTGTTGTTACAGGACGTATCGAGCGTGGTAAAGTATGCGTAGGCGATACAATTGAAATCGTCGGTATTCGAGATACACAGTCAACTACCGTAACAGGTGTTGAAATGTTCCGTAAAGAGATGGAGTGCGGTGAAGCAGGCGACAACTGCGGCGTACTTCTTCGCGGTACCAAAAAAGAGGATGTTGAGCGCGGTATGGTTCTTTGTAAGCCCGGCTCTATTACTCCTCACACTAAATTCGAAGCTGAGATCTATGTACTGACTAAAGAGGAAGGTGGACGACACACTCCGTTCTTCAACGGATACCGCCCGCAGTTCTACGTACGTACTACAGATGTTACAGGTGCAATCACTCTTCCTGAGGGAACAGAGATGGTAATGCCCGGTGACAACGTTAAAATCGAGGCTGAGCTTATAGCTCCGATCGCAATGGAAGAGGGTACACGTTTCGCGATCCGCGAAGGCGGACGTACTGTCGGCGCGGGTGTTGTTTCCAAGATCCTTGCATAACAAATGAATCTAAAGGCGGCCCTCCGGCTGCCTTTGCCTAAGGATAAGAAGATATGAGAATCAATATTGGGCTCAAATGCAGCGAATGTGGTGAGATTAACTACACTACAAGCAAAAACACGAAGACTCACACTGAAAAGTTCGAGACTAAAAAGTTTTGTCCGCGCTGTAACAAGCACACGCTTCACAAAGAGGTGAAACTTAAAAGCTAAACCCTGATGGGTTGGCTTTTTTAGGGCAGTAGCTCCAATGGTAGAGCATCGGTCTCCAAAACCGAGTGTTGGGGGTTCGAGTCCCTCCTGCCCTGCCACGTTAAGGAAAAGAAATCATGGAAAAACTGATCAACTATGTCAACCATGCTAAAATTGAAATCTCTAAAGTTATTTTTCCGACAAAACTACAGGTGCGACAGGCGTTTTTTGCAGTCTTCGTAGTAGTGACAGTCGTATCACTCTTCCTTGCATTGATTGATGTCATTATGTCAGCATCACTCTCTGCCCTGATCTGAAAAAGGGGTTTATAATGGCACATAAATGGTATGCGATACAGACCTACGCAGGTAGCGAGCAGAGTGTTAAAAGAGCGATCGAAACTATGGCTGAGCAACTTGGGATTCAGGACAGAATTGAAGAGATCATCGTTCCGACGGAAGATGTAATCGAGGTAAAAAACGGCCAGAAGAAGATAACCGAAAGGTCACTTTACCCCGGCTATGTCTTTGCCAAGATGGATCTCGATACGGATCTTTGGCACAAGATACAGTCGCTTCCCAGAGTTTCACGTTTTATCGGTGAAGCCAAGAAGCCTACGCCGCTTAACGATACAGATGTGGCAAATATACTCGACAAAGTTCAAAACCGCGCCGCACCGAAGCCGAAAATTTCATTCGAGCCGGGCGAGATGGTGAGAATAGTAGAGGGACCGTTCGCGAACTTTACGGGAATGGTTGAAGAGTATGATCTCGAACACGGAAAACTAAAACTGAATGTTTCTATATTCGGCAGAAGCACTCCGGTCGAGATTCTCTATTCGCAAGTAGAAAAAATAATCTAAATTTCAGAAGAAGGGAAACGCAATGGCTAAAAAAGTTGTTGATGAATTCAAGCTGCAGATTCCTGCGGGCAAAGCAAACCCGTCACCGCCGGTAGGACCTGCACTGGGACAGCGCGGCGTAAACATAATGGAGTTCTGCAAAGCATTCAACGAAAAGACAAAAGATATGATGGGTTACAACATTCCCGTCGTTATAACAGTCTATTCCGACAGAAGCTTTACCTTTATTACCAAGAAGCCTCCGGTTACAGACCTGATAAAAAAAGAGATCAATCTCCAAAAAGGGAGTGATAATCCGCTTAAAAACAAAGTCGGAAAAATCACCCGTGAGCAGATTCTCAATATTGTCAAAACAAAGATGGACGATCTCAATGCGCATGACGAAGAGGCTGCCGCAAAAATTATCGAGGGCAGCTGCAGAAGCATGGGTGTAGAGGTAATCGATTAAAAGATCTTCACCGCCAGATCGAAAAGATGCGGTAGCAAAAAAACATTTGCGGAGAAAATAAATGTCTAAAAAAGTTTCCAAGCGAGTACAAAAACTGCTCGAAAAAATAGATACAGAAAAAACATATAGTGTTGAAGAGGCGACCAATCTGGTCAAAGATTTGAAATCTGCAAAGTTTGACGAGACGGTTGAACTTGCGCTTAGATTGAATGTTGACCCGAGACATGCAGATCAGATGGTGCGCGGAGCTGTCGTTCTTCCTAACGGTACAGGTAAAAATGTCCGTGTTGCCGTATTTGCAAAAGGTGCGAAGGCGGATGAAGCAAAAGAGGCCGGAGCCGATGTGGTCGGTGCTGAAGATTTGGTAGAGCAGATTCAAGGCGGCAATATTGACTTTGATATTGTCATAGCCACTCCCGATATGATGGGTCAAGTCGGTAAAATCGGACGTATCCTCGGGCCAAAAGGTCTTATGCCGAACCCCAAAACCGGTACAGTTACCATGGATGTCGCTCAGGCTGTCAAAAACGCCAAGGGCGGACAGGTTAATTTCCGTGTAGATAAAAAAGGAAATATTCATGCCGGTATAGGCAAAGCCAGTTTTGATGCGCAACAGCTTGCGGAAAACCTGAAAGCTTTTGTCAGCGCCATCAATAAACAAAAGCCTGCGTCGGCAAAAGGCAGATATATTCAGAATGCTGCACTTTCACTGACAATGAGCCCGTCTGTAAAACTCGATACACTAGAGCTTTTGGATATTAAATAGTTCCAAACTGAGTGGCGCAAACGGAGTGCTTTGGCATCTTACGTTTGTGCGTAGCACTTTTTATCTTAGACTGGAGATAGTTAGGGGCGAAAGCTTAATCGGCTGCGGCTGCCCTTCTTGAAGTCTCTGTCGGAAAGGAGGAAATATGACCCGAAGCGAAAAAGAACAACTGGTAGCAGAACTTTCCGATGCATTCAAAAGTGCCGGAAGTGTCGTTATATGCGATTTTAAAGGCATGAGCGTCAAAGAGCTTGAAGAGTTCAGAAAAATCGGTTTCGAAGCCGGACTCGGCGCACGTGTTGTCAAAAATACACTTGCACAGATAGCATTTAAAAATGCGGGTGTAGACGGTGTAGTTTTGCAGGATACCAATATGGCGGTCTGGGGCGAAGATCCGATCGCTACCGCCAAGGCTGTTGCAAAATATGCAAAAGAGAATGACAAATTTGTCATCAAAGGCGGCGTGATAGGCGAAGAAGTTGTCGATGCCGCTAAAATCGTTGAGTACAGCAAGCTGCTCGGACGTGAAGAGCTTCTCGGAATGCTTCTGTCCGTCTGGACTGCGCCTATTCGCAACATGGTTTGCGGACTGGACAATCTTGCGAAGAAAAAAGCGGAAGAAGAGGCCGCTTGATCGAGGCGGCATAAATAGCCGCCGACAAATAAAATTCCTAACAGGAGAATAAAATGGCAATAACTAAAGAAGAGTTGTTTGAATATATAGAAGGTCTGTCTGTTCTTGAACTCAACGAACTCGTTAAAGAGTTTGAAGAGAGATTCGGTGTTTCCGCTACCCCGATGGTAGTTGCAGGTGCAGGCGGCGGCGAAGCCGGCGGCGCTGCTGAAGAGCAGACTGAATTTGATGTTGTACTTACAAGCCCGGGTGCTAAAAAGATCAATGTCATTAAAGTTGTCCGCGAAGTTACAGGCCTTGGTCTCAAAGAGGCAAAAGAGGCTGTCGACAATGCTCCTACAACAGTCAAAGAGGGCGTTAGCAAAGAAGAGGCTGAAGAGCTTAAAGCCAAGTTCGAAGAAGCCGGCGCTACTGTCGAAGTTAAATAATATTTTAAAATATTTATGTAAAGGGAAGATTATATCTTCCCTTTATCTGGTTTATTCTATCATTGTAACTTATGCTTACACTAATCGTATCGAATATAGATACATCCCGATGCAACACACTACTGAATGAGGTCTTAGCCCATGCTTAACAATCTTAAATCAGGGAACCGCTTACGTGTTGATTTTGCCAAAACTCCCCAGGAGATAGACGTCCCCGACCTTTTGCAACTTCAGCACAGCAGTTACGACAACTTTTTGATGATCAATGAAAAAGATCGATCCAACAGCGGAATTGAACATGTTTTCCGATCTATCTTCCCGATCCATGACCCGCAGAACCGACTTACTCTAGAGTATGCCGGCAGCGAAATAACCAAACCGAAATATACTGTCAGAGAGTGTATGGAGCGCGGACTTACCTACGCTGTTTCGCTCAAGATGAAAGTACGTCTGGTTCTCTGGGAGAGAAATGACAAGACAGGTGAGAAAACCGGTGTCAAGGATATCAAAGAGCAGGCGATTTTCGTCCGTGATATCCCGCTGATGACCGATCGTACATCTTTTATTATCAACGGAGTGGAGAGGGTTGTTGTCAACCAGCTCCACAGGAGCCCGGGCGTAATCTTTAAAGAGGAAGAATCCGCTACAGGAACCAACAAGCTTCTTTATACGGCTCAGATAATTCCTGATCGCGGATCGTGGCTCTACTTCGAATACGATGCAAAAGATATTCTCTATGTACGTATCAATAAACGTAGAAAGATTCCTGTAACGATACTCTTCCGTGCACTTGGCTACGGCAAGCAGGATATTCTGAAGCTCTTCTATCCGCTGATGACTATCCGTGTAAAAAACAACAAGTTTCTTATGCCGTTCAAGCCGGAAAATTTCGCAGGCCGTGTAGAGCATGATGTAAAAGATGAAGACGGCAACCTGATTATTGCAATGGGTAAGAGACTCTCTGCCAAAAGAGCTAAAAAGCTTGTCGAAGATGGACTCAAGTGGGTAGAGTATCCGGTTGATATTCTTATTGAAAGACACCTCGCGGAGCCGATTGTTGACCAGGAGAGCGGTGAGGTACTTTTAGATACGCTTACGCAGCTCGATGAAAACAAACTTAAAAAGATACTTGACAGCAAAGTAAAAGAGTTTGTTATCGCAGATGACATCGCAAGCGGAGTGGACCGTTCGGTCATCAACGCTTTCAATGCCGATCAGGAGAGTCTGAAGCTTCTTAAGCAGACCGAACAGATCGAAGACGAGAATGATCTTTCCGCCATTAGAATCTATAAAGTGATGAGACCGGGAGAGCCTGTTACCAAAGATGCAGCAAAAGCATTTGTGAAGCAGCTTTTCTTTGACCCTGAAAGGTATGACCTTACACGTGTCGGCCGTATGAAGATGAACCATAAACTGGGTGTCGAAGTGCCGGAGTATGTAACTGTAATGACAGATGAAGATATCATCAAAACGGTACAGTATCTTATCCGTGTCAAGAATGGGCAGGGGCATATAGATGACCGCGACCACCTTGGAAACAGAAGGATTCGTGCGATAGGCGAACTTCTTGGAAACGAGCTTCAAACCGGCCTTATAAAGATGCAAAAAGCGATACGAGACAAGATGAGCACGATGAGCGGAAGTCTCGATGAACTTATGCCGCACGACCTGATCAACTCCAAGATGATAACCAATACAATTCTGGAGTTTTTCACAAGCGGTCAGCTGAGCCAGTTTATGGATCAGACCAACCCGCTTTCAGAGGTTACGCATAAAAGACGTCTTTCGGCACTAGGAGAGGGCGGACTCGTAAAAGAGAGGGCCGGATTCGAAGTGCGTGACGTTCACCCGACGCACTATGGCCGAATCTGTCCGATCGAGACGCCGGAAGGTCAGAATATCGGACTTATCAACACGCTCTCTTCATATGCGAAAGTCAATGATCTGGGCTTTATCGAAGCTCCCTACAAAAAGATTATAGACGGCAAGGTGAGCAGCGAGATAGTCTATATGACCGCTACTCAGGAAGAGGGCCTCACAATAGCTCCCGCCAGTACAAAACTGACAGAAGATGGAGAGATTGCGGAGGATCTTATAGAGGCAAGGCGAGACGGCGAAATTCTGCTCGTAGACAGAAGTGAAGTCGACTACATTGACCTTAACCCGCTGATGGTTGTGGGTGTGGCTGCAAGCCTCATTCCTTTCCTCGAACATGACGATGCGAACCGTGCCCTAATGGGATCAAACATGCAGCGCCAGGGTGTTCCTCTTTTGATCTCCGAAGCACCGGTTGTCGGTACCGGAGTCGAAAAGCTGATTGCAAGAGATGCCTGGGTGAGCATTAAAGCGAAACGCGGCGGTATAGTCGAGAAGGTAGATTCGAAAAATATCTATATCATGGGTGAAGATGAAGAGGGTGCGTTCATAGACCATTATCATCCCCAGAAAAATATGCGTACAAACCAGAATACAACCTTTACCCAGATGCCTGTCGTAAAAAAAGGCGATCGTGTGGAAGCGGGACAGGTTATCGCAGACGGTCCGAATATGGATCAGGGCGAGCTTGCCATCGGTAAAAACATTATGGTTGCATTTATGCCGTGGAACGGATACAACTTCGAGGATGCTATCGTCGTAAGCGAAAAACTGATCCGTGAAGATACTTTCACATCGGTCCATATTTATGAAAAAGAGGTCGAAGCGAGAGAGCTCAAACACGGTGTGGAAGAGATTACGCGCGATATTCCGAATGTTCGTGAAGAGGATGTCCAGCATCTTGACGAGAGCGGTATCGTAAAAATCGGAACATACATCAAACCCGGTATGATCATGGTAGGAAAGGTATCGCCCAAAGGTGAAGTCAAACCTACACCGGAAGAGCGCCTGCTTCGCGCGATATTCGGCGAAAAAGCCGGGCATGTGGTAAACAAGTCGCTCTACTGCCCCCCTTCCATGGAGGGAGTTGTCGTAGATGTCAAAATATTTACGAAAAAAGGGTATGAGAAAGACCAGCGTGCGATACGTGCATATGAAGAGGAGAAGGCGGAGCTGGATCGCGAGCACCACGACAAGCTTCTGATGCTCGACCGTGAAGAGATGCTGAGGATCTACTCTCTGCTCGGCAGCGGAGTTTTGGAGTCGGATATAGAGATAGAGGGAAAAACTTTCAAAAAAGGAAAGAAAATAGGCAAAGAGGCTCTTGAGAGTGTCAACCGTTTCGCTCTCAATACTATTGCCAAACACTTCAATGAAGATATACAAAACCGATATGCATCGCTGAAGAACTATTTCCAGGCAGAAAAGCGAAAGCTTCGCGAAGAGCATGAAGAGAAGCTCAATATTCTGGAAAAAGATGACATCCTTCCAAACGGAGTGACAAAACTTGTAAAAGTATACGTCACTACCAAGCGAAAGCTGAAAGTCGGTGACAAGATGGCAGGACGTCACGGAAACAAGGGCATCGTCTCGAACATCGTCCCCGAGATGGATATGCCGTATCTCGAAGACGGTACACCTGTAGAGATTATCCTCAACCCGCTCGGTGTTCCTTCGCGTATGAATATCGGACAGATCCTTGAGGTTCACCTGGGGCTGGCCGGAAAGCGTCTTGGAAAACAGATACAGACTATATTTGATGAGAAGAAAGATAATTTCATCAAGGAACTTCGATCCAAAATGACCGAAATTGCAGACGTGGCCAAGTTCATGAATGCAAAAGAGGTTCTTGGCAAGATGAGTGATGAAGAGCTGCTTGAGTATGCGAGAGACTGGTCAAAAGGTGTCCGTTTTGCTACACCTGTCTTCGAGAGTGTCAATGCGGAAGAGTTTGCCAAACTCTTTGAAATGGCGAAAATAGATTCAGACGGAAAGAGTGTTCTGTATGACGGTATGACCGGTGAGCGCATGAAAGAGCGTGTAAACGTAGGCTATATGTATATGCTCAAACTGCACCACCTTGTCGATGAGAAGATGCATGCACGATCTACCGGACCTTACAGTCTGGTTACACAGCAGCCGGTCGGCGGAAAGGCGCTCTTCGGAGGCCAGCGCTTCGGAGAGATGGAAGTGTGGGCTCTTGAAGCTTACGGTGCCGCAAATGTGCTCAAAGAGATGCTGACTATCAAGTCGGATGATGTAGAAGGGCGTCTGCGCGCCTATAAAGCGCTCACACGAGGTGAAAACGTTCCAGCTGCCGGTATTCCGGAGACCCTGTTTGTTCTTACAAAAGAGCTTCAGGCACTCGCACTAGATGTAGAGCTTTTAGATGAGGAAGAAGAGAATGAAGAAACTGGTTCCAATTGAAGTAACCGAAGATAAGCGCCCGAAAGATATCAAGGCTATTCAGCTTAGGCTGGCAAGTCCGGAAAAGATCCTTTCGTGGAGTTTCGGAGAGGTTAAAAAGCCGGAGACTATTAATTACCGAACCCTCAAACCTGAGAGAGACGGTCTTTTCTGCGCGAAAATATTCGGCCCTGTACGGGACTACGAATGTCTGTGCGGAAAGTACAAGAAAATGCGCTACAAAGGTGTAGTCTGCGAAAAGTGCGGTGTCGAGGTAACAAGCTCGAAGGTAAGACGCTACCGTATGGGTCATATCGATCTTGTAACTCCGGTTGCGCATATATGGTACGTCAACTCGCTGCCTTCAAGAATCGGTACACTGCTCGGCGTAAAGATGAAAGATCTGGAGCGGGTACTCTATTATGAGGCGTATATAGTAGAGAATCCCGGTGAAGCGAGCTATGACAACGAAGGCAAGGCCCCCGTTCTCAAGTACGATATTCTGAATGAAGAGCAGTTCCAGTCCATTTATCAGCGTTTTGCAGACAGCGGCTTCCATGCAGAGATGGGAGGCGAAGTTATCAAACGTCTTCTGGCGGACCTGGATCTTGCAGAGCTGTTTCATACCCTCAAATCTGAGGTTGAGCAGACAGGTTCCGAAGCGAAACGAAAAACGCTTGTCAAACGACTGAAAGTGATCGAGGCATTCCTTACATCCAACAACAGACCTGAGTGGATGATGCTCGATATGCTTCCTGTTCTTCCGCCGGATCTGCGGCCGCTTGTCGCTCTCGACGGCGGCAAGTTCGCCGTTTCTGATGTAAACGACCTCTACCGTCGTGTAATCAACAGGAACCAGCGTCTGAAGCGTCTTATGGAGCTCGATGCGCCTGAGATCATTATCCGAAACGAGAAGCGTATGCTTCAGGAGTCTGTCGATGCGCTCTTTGACAACGGGCGCCGCGGAAATGCGGTGAAAGGTGCCAACAAGCGGCCTCTGAAATCTCTGAGTGAAGTTATCAAGGGCAAGCAGGGGCGATTCAGGCAGAACCTTCTGGGTAAACGTGTCGACTTTTCCGGACGTTCCGTTATCGTCGTAGGGCCGAATCTGCGCATGGACCAGTGCGGTCTTCCGAAAAACATGGCGCTTGAACTTTTCAAACCGCATCTTCTTGCGAAGCTTGAAGAGAAGGGTTATGCAACGACTCTCAAGGCTGCAAAAAATCTTATAGAAGAGCGTACAAACGAAGTGTGGGAGTGCCTTCAGGAGATTGTCGACGAGTATCCGGTAATGCTTAACCGCGCACCGACACTTCACAAACTCTCGATTCAGGCGTTTCACCCTGTACTGATAGACGGAAAAGCTATACAGCTGCATCCTCTGGTATGTGCCGCCTTCAACGCAGACTTCGACGGCGACCAGATGGCAGTTCACGTTCCTCTCGGACAGGAGGCGATTACGGAGTGCAAGCTCCTTATGCTCAGTTCGATGAATATTCTGCTTCCGGCAAGCGGAAAGGCGATTACGGTACCAAGCCAGGATATGATTCTGGGCCTCTACTATCTCTCTTTGGAAAAACAGGATGTGAAGGGTTCAAACAAACTCTTTGCAAATGTAAAAGAGGTTTTGACTGCACTTGACGGAGAGCATCTTGACATACATGCAAGGGTGCGTACGATAGTCGACGGACGTATCGTCTATACAACGGCGGGCCGTCTCATACTGAAGTCTATTCTGCCGGATTTTGTTCCTGAGCATATGTGGAACAAGGTATTGAAAAAGAAAGATATCGGTACTCTGATCGACCATGTATACAAGTATGGCGGTCTTGAAATAACAGCGGAGTTCCTGGACAACCTGAAAGATCTCGGCTTCAAATATGCAACAATGGCCGGGGTTTCGATATCTGCGGATGATATCAGAATTCCGGATGCGAAATACAAGCTTGTAGATGATGCCAAAAAACGGGTGCGTGAGATACAGCAGCAGTTCGGTGCTGGTCTTTTGACGGAGCAGGAGCGCTACAACAAGATCGTCGATGTATGGACAGATACCAACAACGCGGTCGCGGCAGAGATGCTTAAACTGGTAAGAGAAGACAAAGGCGGATTCAATTCGATCTTCATGATGGCAGACTCCGGAGCAAGGGGATCTGCCGCTCAGATCAGGCAGCTTGCCGGTATGCGTGGACTTATGGCAAAACCGAACGGTGCGATTATTGAAACGCCTATCATCTCGAACTTTAAAGAGGGATTGAACGTACTGGAGTACTTTATCTCCACGCACGGTGCACGTAAAGGACTTGCGGATACGGCTCTTAAAACGGCCAATGCCGGATATCTTACCCGTAAGCTGATAGATGTAGCCCAGAACGTCAAAGTCGTAATGGATGACTGCGGAACCCATGAAGGTGTTGAGGTAACAGATATTACCATAGGCTCCGAGATGATCGAGATGCTTGAAGACCGTGTTCACGGACGTGTACTCGCCGATGATGTTATCGACCCCATCAGCAACGAAATTCTGATTTCCGAAGGGACTCTGATCGACGACGAGAAGGCGCAGTTGATAAGAGATGCGGCTGTCCGTGCGGTTACCATACGTACTCCGATTACCTGTAAGGCGCAAAACGGTGTATGTGCAAAATGTTACGGTCTCAACATGGGAGAGGGTAAACCCGTCAAGCCGGGTGAAGCTATAGGTATCATTGCGGCACAGTCGATCGGTGAACCCGGAACGCAGCTGACTCTTCGTACATTCCACATCGGCGGTACGGCATCGAGTGAAAAAGCTGAAAGGCAGGCCATAGCGACCAAAGAGGGATTCATCCGATACTATAATCTGAAGACATACCGCAACAGCGAAGGAAAGCTTCTTGTCGCAAACCGCAGAAACGCCGGTATTTTGCTTGTGGAACCCAAGATAAAGGCACCTTTCAGCGGTGAACTGGATGTTCAGACCGTTCACGAAGAGATCATTCTGACACTTAAAAACGGAGATGAAAAAATACGCTACGCACTTCGCAAAAGCGATGTGGCGAAGCCGAACGAGCTTGCAGGTGTAAGCGGAAAAATTGAAGGAAAATTTTTCCTTCCGTATACAAGCGGTACCAAAGTGGAAGAGAACGATTCGATCGTCGAAGTTATCAGAGACGGATGGAACGTTCCCAATCGCATACCGTATGCTGCGGAACTGCGTGTTGAAAACGGTGCACCGATAACACAGACGATACAGGCGGAAGCCAACGGAACCCTGAAGTATTTCCATCTCAAGGGAGACTATCTCGAGCGCTACGACGGAGTCAAAGCGGGAGACAAGATAGACGAAAAAGGACTCTTCGCCGTTGTCGCCGACGATGAGGGACGTGAAGCCAACAGGCACTATATCGCCCGTGGATCGATCATCAAGGTGGGTGATGACGAGAAGGTGGAAAACAGTACAGTTATTGCCGAACCGGTAAGTGCAGAGCATACAATTATTGCAGAGTGGGATCCGTATACAGATCCTATTATCGCCGAAAAGAGCGGTAAAGTGACGTTTGAAGATATAATTCCCGGCATTACGGCGAGCGAACAGTTTGACGAGATTACAGGCCAAACCCGTCTGGAGATTAACGAGTATACACCTCAGGGGTACAAGCCTACCATCGTACTTGCTGCCGATGACGGAGAGCTGGTTAGATACAGCATGGAGCCCAAGACCGCTATATACGTCACTGACGGACAAGAGGTTAAAACAGCGGATGTTCTGGCAAAAACTCCTAAAGCGGTTATCAAGTCACGTGACATTACCGGGGGTCTTCCGAGAGTTAGTGAGCTGTTTGAGGCGCGCAGACCCAAAAACCCTGCCCTGATTGCCGAGATGGACGGTGTAGTATCTTTCGGGAAACCGCTTAGAGGAAAAGAGCGTATCATTATCTCCGGAGAAAGCGGCCAGACAAGCGAATATCTTGTAGACAAAAACCGACAGATTCTCGTTCATAACGGCGAGTTTGTACATGCAGGCGAAAAACTGACCGACGGCACGGTAAGCAGTCACGACATACTCAGAATACTCGGTGAAAAAGCACTGCATTACTATATGGTGAGTGAAATTCAGCAGGTATACCGCCGACAGGGGGTTAATATCTCCGACAAGCATATTGAGATCATCTATTCCCAGATGCTGCGCCAGGTAAAAATCGTGGAAAGCGGAAATACCAAATTTATCGCCGGCGATATGGTCAGCAGACGGCAGTTTATGGAGGAGAACGCGCGAATTATCAAGCTCGGAGGCGAACCGGCGATTGCTGAGCCGGTTCTTGTGGGTATTACCCGTGCTGCGGTCAGTTCCGACAGCTTTATTTCGGCTGCTTCATTCCAGGATACCACCAAAGTCCTGACTGAAGCGAGTATATCCGCCAAGGTCGATCCTCTTGACGATCTTAAAGAGAATGTTATTATCGGACGTCTCATACCTGTCGGTACAGGACTATATTCACAGGATGAGGTAACATTCGAAGAGGGCGCTTCGCAGGAGTAGCCCTCTTTTTTAACATAGAGAGCCACCGGAAGTGTATAAAATTAAAAAGCGCTTAATTTAAGTTAAATATAATAATTGTTTGGCTATTATTTGCCATTAATTTCTACAAGTATTAAAATTATGAAAGGAATTTGAGTGCCTACCATCAATCAACTGGTTCGTAAAGAACGCAAAAAGGTAATCAAAAAGTCAAAATCTCCTGCGCTCGTGAAGTGCCCGCAGCGCCGTGGAGTATGTACGCGTGTCTATACGACTACGCCAAAAAAACCGAACTCAGCACTTAGAAAAGTTGCAAAAGTACGTCTTACAAGCGGATTCGAGGTGATCAGCTATATCCCGGGAGAGGGACACAACCTGCAGGAACACTCCATCGTGCTTGTACGCGGCGGCCGTGTAAAAGACCTTCCGGGTGTCAAGTACCACATTGTACGCGGTGCACTCGATACCGCAGGTGTGGCAAACAGACGTGTTTCACGCTCCAAATACGGTGCAAAGCGCCCAAAATAATTTTAGAAAGATAAGAGGAAAAGAATAATGAGAAGACGACGAGCACCAGTTCGTGAAGTGATGCCTGACCCTATCTATAACTCGAAAGTGGTCACCAAGTTTATCAACGGAGTTATGCTTGACGGCAAAAAATCCGTTGCAGAAACAGTAATGTACAGTGCTTTGAAGATCGCCGAAGAGAAAACAGGCAAAAAAGGAATCGAAGTTTTTGATGAAGCGATCGAAAACGTCAAACCTCTAATGGAAGTCAAGAGCCGACGTGTGGGCGGAGCAACATACCAGGTTCCGATCGAAGTGCGCCCGGTTCGCCAGCAGGCACTCGCGATAAGATGGATTATCGATGCCGCACGCAAGCGAAATGAACGCACAATGGCTGCAAGACTTGCCAACGAACTTATGGAAGCGGCTGAAAAACGCGGCGCGGCTTACAAGAAAAAAGAAGACACTTACAAAATGGCAGAGGCGAACAAAGCGTTTGCCCACTACAGATGGTAAGCGATCCGGATTCCAGAAATCACTTACTTCCCAAGCAGGCACTGCCTGTTTGGTCTTTTTTAAACTTCACTTCGCTATAATCACGACAAAATTTACCAATGCTAAAAGGACATAACGATGGCACGAAAAACACCTATTGAACGTGTACGAAACATCGGTATCGCTGCGCACATCGATGCCGGAAAAACCACAACAACAGAACGTATACTCTTTTATACCGGACTCTCACATAAAATCGGCGAGGTTCATGACGGCGCTGCAACGATGGACTGGATGGAGCAGGAGCAGGAGAGGGGTATTACCATTACATCTGCTGCGACCACCTGTTACTGGAACAATCACCAGATCAACATCATCGACACCCCCGGCCACGTCGACTTTACAATCGAAGTCGAGCGCTCTATGCGTGTACTAGACGGTGCGGTAGCTGTTTTTTGTGCTGTCGGCGGAGTTCAACCGCAGTCTGAAACGGTATGGCGTCAGGCTAACAAATACGGCGTACCCCGTATGGCTTTTGTCAACAAAATGGACAGAATAGGTGCCGATTTCTTCGAGGTAGAGCGCCAGATAAAAGAGCGCCTCAAGTCCAACGCAGTGCCTATTCAGATTCCGATAGGTGCAGAAGATGATTTCCAGGGAGTTGTAGACCTTGTAGAGATGAAGGCTATAATCTGGGAAGATGAAGGTTTCGGACAGAAGTTTGAAGTTACGGACATCCCTGCAGATCTCACAGACAAAGCGAACGAGTACCGCGAAAAACTGATTGAAGCCGTATCGGAGACCAGCGAAGAGCTGATGGAGAAGTATTTCGGCGGTGAAGAGCTTACAGTCGAAGAGATTAAAAAGGGTATCAAGCAGGCTACTCTCGAAATGTCGATGATTCCTATGCTTTGCGGAACAGCCTTTAAAAACAAGGGTGTTCAGCCTATGCTCGACGCTGTTGTCGACTATCTTCCGGCACCGACTGAAGTTAGAAATATACATGCGGAAGATCTAGAAGGCAACGAGGTAGAAGTTAAATCAACAGATGACGGTGCGTTCGCCGCGCTTGCATTCAAAATCATGACTGACCCGTTTGTTGGACAGCTTACGTTTATTCGTGTATATCGCGGTATTGCGGAAGCGGGAAGCTATGTATACAACTCCACCAAGGGTAAAAAAGAGCGTATTGGACGACTGCTTCAGATGCACTCCAACAAACGTGAGGAGATCAAAGAGATCCATGCAGGTGAGATAGGTGCATGTGTCGGTCTTAAAAACACACTTACCGGTGACACTCTCTGCGATGAAAAAGAGAAGCTGATTCTGGAGCGTATGGAGTTCCCCGAACCTGTCATCTCCGTTGCCGTCGAGCCTAAAACCAAAGCCGACCAGGAGAAGATGTCTATCGCACTTCAGAAGCTTGCGGAAGAGGATCCGAGCTTCCGTGTACATACTGACGAAGAGAGCGGTCAGACCATCATCTCCGGTATGGGTGAACTTCACCTCGAGATTCTCGTAGACCGTATGATGAGAGAGTTCAAGGTTGAAGCCGAAGTAGGCCAGCCTCAGGTTGCATACCGAGAAACCATCAAAATGCCTGTTGAACAGGAGTATAAGTATGCCAAGCAGTCCGGCGGACGCGGACAGTACGGCCATGTCTTTCTCAAACTCGAGCCGATGGAACCGGGCAGCGGGTATGAGTTCGTCGATGCCATTAAAGGCGGTGTTGTACCGCGTGAGTTTATCCCTGCTGTAGACAAGGGTATTCAGGAAGCGCTGCAAAACGGTGTTCTAGCCGGCTTCCCTGTCGAAGATGTCAAAGTGACCCTCTATGACGGAAGCTACCATGATGTCGACTCATCTGAAATGGCCTTCAAACTTGCCGGATCTATGGGATTCAAAGAGGGAGCACGAAAGGCCAACCCAATAATTCTAGAGCCCATCATGAAGGTTGAAGTAGAAATTCCCGAAGATTACATGGGTGATGTAATCGGCGACCTGAACCGACGCCGAGGGCAGATCAACAGCATGGAAGATCGCCACGGAAACAAAATTGTAAATGCATTCGTTCCTCTGGCGGAAATGTTCGGTTACTCAACAGACCTGCGTTCTGCTACACAGGGGCGTGGAACATACGCGATGGAGTTCGACCATTACGAAGAGGTTCCGAAAAACGTTGCAGAAGAGATAATTAAAAAGCGCAACGGCTAAAAGAGTGACCGGAGGGCTTCCTCCGGTCTAATATTCATTGGCTCTCAACAGCCGACAGACAAATATTAACTTCCAATTTTTTTTGTGTACTGTACGCTCCTGCTTAACTGACCTCGTAGCTCAGCTGGATAGAGCATCGGATTCCTAATCCGAAGGCCGCGCGTTCGAATCGCGCCGGGGT
>CAYZMY010000019.1:0-16299 GCA_964479605.1 uncultured Campylobacterales bacterium
ACGGAATAGGGCCCGAGATCATAGAGGAGGCGGTAAAGGTTCTCGATGCGGTAAGTTTTAGTGAAGGTTTCGAACTGAAGTATGACGAGTATCTTCTGGGCGGTGCGGCTATCGATGCTACTGGCGAGCCGGCTCCCAAAGAGACCCTTGAAGGGGTGAAGAAGGCCGACGCCGTACTTTTCGGAGCGATAGGCGGAGAGAAGTGGGATTCGCTTCCGAGAGACAAGCGCCCCGAAACCGGCCTTTTGAAACTTAGAAAAGAGCTGCAGGTCTTTGCCAACCTGAGGCCTGTAACCGTATACGACGAGCTTGTGAACGCCTCTACTCTCAAGCCGTCAGTCATAGAGGGTGTAGACCTCATGGTGGTCAGAGAGCTGATAGGCGGTATCTACTTCGGTGAACCTCGCGGAAACAACGGAGAGAAGGCATTCAACACGATGGTATACACGAAGCCGGAGATCGTGCGCATAGCCAAAGTCGCTTTCGAAATAGCGATGAAGCGAAACAAAAGGGTCTGCTCGGTAGACAAGGCGAACGTTCTGGATGTAAGTCAGCTCTGGAGAGATACGGTCGAAGAGGTTGCGAAAGAGTATCCCGATGTGACTCTGAGCCACATGTATGTTGACAATGCCGCCATGCAGCTTATAAGAGACCCCAAACAGTTCGATGTTATCTTGACCGGAAATATATTCGGCGACATTCTGAGCGACGAAGCGAGTATGCTGAGCGGCTCTATCGGACTGCTGCCGTCGGCTTCGATAGGTGAGAAATACGGCCTTTACGAACCGATTCACGGCTCTGCACCGGATATTGCGGGGCAGGGGATATCCAACCCTATAGCCACGATAGCGAGTGCGGCGATGATGCTTCGTTTCGCCCTCAATGAAGAGGCTGCGGCAGACCGCATAGAGCGTGCCATAAAACAGGCTCTCCATGAGGGGTACAGAACGCAGGATCTGAGCGCATACGATGCCAAAGAGGTCTGTTCAACCAGCGAGATCGGATCGATCATCGCGAACTACGCGTCGAAGTAAGCTAATGAAGACTCTCACACTCGCCCAGATATACGAGCTGCAGGGTCTAAAAAGCGATGCGCTGGAGATATATAAGGAGATTTTGAAAAAAGATCCCGACAACCATGAGGCGAGAGTGGCGATAAGGCGGCTTTCCGGTGTAAGACGCCACTTCGGAGGTGTGAACGGGAAGATGAAAAAATTTTTTGTAGAGATGGACAGCGACGCCGAGTTTGCCGAGTTTGAGCGCTGGCTTTCAAAACTCCAAGGATAGATGAATGGAACTCAAAGACGTTATTCTTTCTACGATTGCGGAACTCGGCGAAGAGCCAAAAACTGCTGATAAAAGAGCAGACTCCGTTACGGCTGGCACAAGCCCGGAAAAAGAGAAAGAGGAGATTCCCCAAAATAGAAAAGAAGATAGCGAAGAGCCTGAAAAGAGGGCAAAACTGACCCTTGATTACGATTTCGCTGAAGAGGAGCGGGAGTTTCTCAAAAATCTGAAAGAGCGTCTGCTTGTGCTCTTTGAAGGGTTTCAGTCTCCCAATAACAAGCGTGTGGAAGCGAAAATTGATCTTACGCTCAATTTTTTGGAATATCTTCTCGCGATGCTTGATGAGCGTATAGACGCACTTAAAAAACGTTAGGAGTCCGACAGACTCCTAGAGCACTTTCAGAGTCTGTTCTGAAAATACTAAAAATGCCGCAAATGTGACAAACTTTAGTGTCATGGCGGCCAGTCGGTCTTACACCAGTGAGTCTCGGCAAGCTATATGAAAGAGCTTCAATGACACCGCATCTGACAAATGAACTTCAAAATCAGCTTGACGCTGTGGTATCGTTTTTCAAAAAGAACTATCCCCAAGCACATCTTTTTCTTGTCGGCGGTGCTGTCAGGGATATGGTCATGCAGCGTCCCGTCTGTGATCTGGATATAGAGTGCTTCGGTATCGATACGAAAACGTTTGAAGAGGCTATGCGGAGGCTGGGGGCGAAGGGTGTCGGCAGGAGTTTTTTCGTATACAAGTATGCAGATATAGATATTGCACTGCCGAGAACGGAAAAAAAGGTTGCCGCAGGTCACAAAGGCTTCGAAGTCAAACTTGCAAAAGATACCAAAGAGGCATCCAGACGTCGGGATTTTACGATGAATGCGCTGATGCTCGATCTTGGCAGCGGCAGGATCGTGGACCACTGGGGCGGGCTTGAAGATATCAAAAAACGTCTTATAAGGGTCGTGGACCAGAAAACCTTCACGGAGGACTCTCTTCGTGTATTGCGGGCGATGCAGTTTGCCGCACGCCTTGGCTTCAGAGTCGAAAAGAAAAGCAGAGAACTGATGTGTACGATCTCTTTTGACGATCTGAGCGCAGAGCGTATATTCTGGGAGTTCGAAAAGATGTTTGAAGCCCCCTATCTTCATTACGGCCTTTTCGAGATGAGCAGGGTAGGAGTCGATGAGAAGATTCTCGGTTTTTCGCTGAAGCGGAAAGATTTTTTTAAAACGGCCCGTCATATGGTTCGCGCTCTAAAATATGTCGACATCAACATGCGGCCCTATGTTTTTCTGTACGTACTTGCATGCGATCTGCATCTGAATCCCGAAAAGCTGTGCGAGAGGATACATACACCGAACATATACAAAAAGGTTTTGAAGTTTCAAAAGTGTATCCCTTCAAAGATCAGCGACAGGTTTCTTGGAGCTTTGTCACTGCGATTCGCTTTGAAACAGTGGATCGGAATATATGCGGACGATGTGAAAAAGAGGGCTTTGGATCTCGGTGTTTATGAGAATAGATTCGATCCCGGCATCCGTCCGGCCGATCTTTTGGAAACGGGGTATGCCGGCAAGGAGCTGGGAGAGGAACTAAGGCGCCGCATACTCGCCGCAGTACGCGCCGGATTCGATGTGAAAGATAACTCATGAAACTCTCACTCGCACTCTCCGGCGGCGGAATACGTGCAATGGCTCAC
The DNA here is from genome assembly GCA_964479605.1 of uncultured Campylobacterales bacterium. GTDB lineage: Bacteria > Campylobacterota > Campylobacteria > Campylobacterales > Hydrogenimonadaceae > Hydrogenimonas. Next base: position 2,988 of record CAYZMY010000019.1, read on the forward strand.
CTCGGCATTGTAAAGGTGCTCAGGGATAACGGTTTCGAGATTGCGGCAGTTAGCGGAAGCAGCGGAGGGGCGCTTGTAGGAGCCCTGCTTTGTGACGGCAAGAGCCCGGAGGATATAGTTTCGATAATGAAAGATCTGAAGCTCAAAGATCTGACGGGCAGTTCCGGAAACGGAGGTTTTTTCGGTCTTGAGCGTATAGAGTCTCTTATGCGAAACAATCTGAGTTCGACTCTCATCGAAGATATGCAGATCCCTTTTACAGTGGCCTGTACTGACCTCATAGGCGGGTGTATGCGCTATTTCCAAAGCGGTCCTGCGGCAAGATTGTGCGCGGCATCTTCCTCTTTGGTTCCTATATTTTCTCCTGTCAGATACGAAAATATGCTTCTGGCCGACGGCGGATTTATGGATAATATGCCAGCAAAGCCGCTCAAGAAGATGCCTTATCCTGTCATTGGCATAAACGTAAATCCGATTCCGGCTGCCGAACCTTCCGGGGTGCTGGCCGCTACGGTCCGGGTTTTGATGCTGATGATGGCCGCCAATATAAAAGCGTCCGCCGCATTTGCCGATTTTTACATCGAGCCCAAAGGATGCGGGGCCATAAATATATTCGATCTTAAAAAAGGGATGAAGGCGTACGAAGAGGGTGTCAAAGCTGCAGAGGCTTCTGTGGATGAATTGAAGAGATCCTTGGACAGGCGGTAGGATTTTCCCATTCTTATGCACTTTTGCTGAAGAGTATCATCTCTTTTTTTAATAAATTAACTCTTCCAGATGCACTTTTCAACGCCTTGTTTGACGTACAGGCAGATAAGAACAGGTTACACGATGATTGTAATGAATTATTTGTTATACTAATTGATCATGATAAAATTGAATATTGAAACTCAACATCTTCTCAAACTTTTCGAAATTGCGCAGGATGTTGCAAATATTGGCTACTGGGAGTGGGACATCCTGACCAATGAAGTTATCTGGAGCCCTCAAAAAATAGAGATTTACGGCGAGGATGCGGAAAACTATATACCTTCATTCGAAAAATTTCTGGCAGTTATAGATGAAGATACAAAAGCGGCGGTTTTGCAGGAGATCGAGAGTGTGCTCTCGAATGAAAAAGAGTACTATGACCTCAAGCATAAGATAAGACTCAAAAACTCAAAAACGGCATGGATTCATGAAAAGGGCTTTGTCATAAGAGATACAGGGGGCAAGCCTCTGAAGATGGTGGGAATCGTATATGACATAACCGATAAAATGATAATACTCGAAGAACTGAAAAGTGCGGAGGAGCGCAGCAACTACCTAAAGACACACGACCAGTTGACCTCTTTGCGCAATAAAGAGAGACTTCTTGAAGATATAGAGGAAAAGATCGAGGCAAAAAGAGAGTTCTCCGTAATTTTTCTGGATATTGACAACTTCAAGACCATCAACAACACTTTCGGCCACCTTTTCGGTGATATTGTTATAAAAAGGGTAGGGGAACTGCTTAAAAAAATCGCTGTCTCCGGCTATCTCTACCGGTACGGCGGAGATGAGTTTGTCATATTGTATGAGGGTGCCGAAGCCGATGCGAGAGACCTTGCCGAAAAGATAGAGTCGTTTTTTGAAAAGAACATTCCTATAATAGGAAAGAGTCTTCTTATTACTCTGAGTATTGGAGTCTGTACCTATCCCAAAAGTGCGAGAAGCGCTAAAGATATGGTAAAAAATGCCAACTCCGCACTGGCGATTGCCAAGAGCAGCGGCAGAAGCAGAGTGCTTTTTTATGAAGAGTATATGGGTGATCATATTGCCGAAAAACGCTCTGTTCTGGATGCTCTCAGCGGTGCGGTGAATGAAGAGGAGTTTATCGTACACTACCAGCCGAAAGTAGACTGTTTAGAGGGGAAAGTTCTCGGTTTCGAAGCACTTGTAAGGTGGCGTAACGAAAAGGGAGAGCTGGTGCAGCCGGCACTTTTTCTGCCTATAGCCCAGGAGTACGGAATGATGGGCAGAATAGATTTCATCGTTTTGAAAAAGGCTCTTTCACAGTTGGAAAATTGGCACGGTATGGGGTTTGAAATATCTCTTTCTGTCAATTTCAACATCAGTGATTTTGAGGATCAGCGTATTTTGGAGCTCTTAAAAAGAGCCGATCTTCTCTCATATGTAACGGTAGAGATAACCGAGAGCGAACTTATGGCATGCACTCAAAAGGAACTTGACTTTGTAGAAGAGTTAAAAAAGCTGGGCCTCAAGATATCACTGGACGATTTCGGGACAGGATACTCCTCTTTGCGCTACATACACAAGCTTCCGATCGATGAACTGAAAATAGACAGGGCGTTTGTAGAGAATATTCCCGGAGATGCCAAAGATGAAGCGCTGGTTACTATAATAAAGAGTATTGTAGATACATTCAGGCTCGGATGTGTAGTCGAAGGCGTGGAGAGAGTCGAGCAGAAAGAGTTTTTTCAAAGGCTGGGTCTTACAACAATTCAAGGCTACTATTACGGAAGACCTATGGATGCGGCAGAAGCGACAAAGATGCTTGAGAGTTCTGCCGGAGAAAGAAAACAGCAGTACATCTGAAACCGGCTCATAGATCAAGGGTCCCTGTATGTTATGCAAAATATCCAAAATCCGCCATCTCTCTTTCAACTGCCCTTTGGTATAATCGCAGAAACTATACCAAAGGGCTTAGATGACCAGGTACTACCGCGTTTTAATCGACTGCAGGGATGAAAAGGGCCTTGTTTATAAAGTCAGCAAAACTTTTTTCGATTTCGGTCTGAATGTAGAGAAGAACCGTGAATTTGTCGATGCACAAAACGGCAAGTTTTTTATGCGCAGCGAAGTCAGCGGCAAGTTCGACCCGAGTGCGCTTGAGGCGGAGCTGAAACTTGTTCTTCCGCAAAATGCGACAATACGCCTGGTGGAACCGCGACCCAAACGGGTAGTTCTTATGGTTACAAAAGAGAGCCACTGCCTCGGAGATATCCTGATCCGCCATGAAGCCGGAGAGCTAGAGGCGCAGATTGTCGGAGTTGTCTCCAATTACGACATCCTGAAAGGGCTTGTGGAAAAGTTCGATATTCCCTATATTTGTGTGAGCCATGAAGGGCTTCAGCGTGCCGAACACGAAGAGCTGATTCTTGAAGCGCTGGGATCTTTCGGCAAGATAGACTACATAGTGCTGGCGAAATATATGCGAATACTCACACCGGAATTTGTTAGCAGTTTCGATGAAAAGATTATAAATATACACCACTCATTCCTTCCGGCCTTTATCGGGGCCAACCCGTATAAACAGGCATATGACCGCGGCGTGAAAGTTATAGGTGCAACTGCACATTTCGTCAACAACAATCTGGACGAGGGCCCAATCATAGCCCAGGGAACGATACCGATAGATCATGCTATGGACTGGAAACAGATGCAAAGTGCAGGGCGTGATGTGGAGAAGATAGTTCTGGCGAAAGCTTTGAAGCTGGCACTCGAAGATAAAATTTTCGTCTATGCCAACAAAACCGTAATTTTCGACTGAGGCGGCGGTGTGAAACGGCTTCTGCTCGTATGCCTCGCGGCTTCCCTTCTTTTTGCCGCATCCGGTTTTTGGGAGAGGGTCGTAGAGATTGAGAAGAAATTTTATGCACCCAAGGAGCTGAAACAGAAAAGCGGTTCAAAAGAGATCAATGCTACGGCAGAGCAAAAACCGCTTGATGCTTCGTCGATGGTAGATGAACGGGTATCTCAGTTCAACCAGCTCATCTCTATTCTCAAAGAGAAGCCTTACGATGTAAAAAACCCGCAAAACCCCTTTTTCAACCCGTTTGAAGCGAAAAAAGAGCATGCACGGCTGACAGCACGTATAGGTGTGAACAAAGAGTACGGTTATAGCGGTGCGGTTGTCAGGGACAGGATGGCATTGAAAGCTCTAGAGACAAAAGAGCACATATACCGCTTCTTCGTCCGGCTTGCCGATGAGTGGACTTCGATGGATGACAAAGCTCTGAAGTCTGCTATAGAAGATGAGATGAAATATCTCGGCTCCATTCCCATGCAGGAGTTTTTAAAAGCATACGAAGAGTCCAAACTCCTCAAAGACGCTATCTCCGTACAGATCGTACAAAACTATATACAGCTTAAGACGCATGCGGCATTCTACGGTGATTTTTTGAACTATCTCTCTTCCAATCCTTCACTTCTGCACTACAGATCTCTGACGGCGATGTTCAAGCTGGATGAGATAATAGACAAGATCAACGGAATTGAGCTCTTTGCGAAGTTGAATACATACCTCCGATATGTACGTCTGGATATGGGAAGAGTGCTAATATTTTTTCTTATAATGCTGCTTGCATGGGGTGCCAGTTTTGCTATCTACTACAGGCTCTACGCCTTCTTGAAGATGCAGATTCTGAAAAAGAGGGACCGAGTTGACGAGATGCTGCTTGCAAACCTGGACGGCATAAGAAAACCCCTCTATCTGCTGGTTTTGGCATTCGGTTTCGAGCTGGGACTTGAGGTTCTGCTATATCCGAAACCTATGGCTGAAAGTGCGGGACTGATCTTTTATGCTATCTATCTGGGAATCGGGGCCTATATAATTATGGTCGTGATAGACAGCCTCTTTTTCGACTACCTGGTAAAACATGGGGAACTGAAAAACAGGCAGATGCGCCAGGAGCTTATCAACCTGGTCATATCAATTCTGAAAATTACTGTTGTTACGATAGCGCTCTTTATGCTCTTGGTGAAAATGGGGGTCAATATAACCGGATTGCTGGCTTCTTTGGGGATCGGCGGTCTTGCCATAGCGCTTGCCGCGCAAAATACACTCAGCAACTTTTTCGGTCTTTTGAAGATCATTTTCGATAACTCATTTTCCCAGGGCGACTGGATAGAGACGAAAGATGTCGAGGGGACGGTTGTAGAGATAGGTTTTATAAGCACATTTATAAGAACATTCGACAATGCACTGATAACTGTTCCGAACTCTACACTTGCCAACACACCTCTAAAAAACTGGAGCAAACGCACGGTAGGCCGCCGCATCAAGATGCATCTTGGAGTGACTTACGGCTCTAAGCGGGAAAATATTACAAATGCTCTGGAAGAGTTGAAGCAGATGCTGGTTTCACATCCGGACATCGCAACGCCGCAAAAGATAGATACCGGCCTGATCCGCAAACGCTCCAGAAAAGAGAAGAAGCTCATATCGGCTGAAGACAAGTACGGGGTTAAGACGACGCTGCTGGTATATCTTGACGAATTTGCAGACTCTTCCGTCAACATACTTATATACGCTTTTACAAAAACGACAAACTGGGAGGAGTGGCTTGCGATAAAGCAGGATGTACTTTTGAAGATATGGGAGATAATGGATCGCAACGATCTCGATTTTGCCTTTCCGTCAGAGTCTTTGTATTTTGATCCGGATAATGTAAAAGAGAGTTTTAAAACCATTGCAAAGAGCGGTTTGGAATAATGCCGTCCATTACATATTGATAGTCCGGCAACACAAAAGTACTAATTTCCAAAAAGAGATCATAATATACCGATAATTAACTTAAGCCATTAGCAATATTTATAATAAAATTAGAGAAAATTTCTAAAATTTTCATATAAATCGCGCTATAATTGATTTTATGCAGTGCACTCCGTCATTTGTCAAAGAGAATGGGCAAGATGCCGGGATGTCGCCGAAGCCGTATTCGGTCTTTCCCAACGGAGCATTGATCGCGCATGACGGATATTCAGCGCAAGGTCAGTTAATATAAATTTTGGACCGCCTATTATGATTCGTAAACATGTTACAGAACAGACAGCAATTTTTTTCAGTGTCACCAAATGGGTGGTACTCTCTTCCGTTGTAGGCGTTGCGATTGGAGCAGTAGTTACTCTTTTCCTCAAAATTCTTCAGATTGCAGAGAGCAGCCGTTCGGACCTTCCGTTTGAGTACTACTATCTTCTTCCCGTCGCTCTGCTGCTGACAGTATGGGTCGTGCGAACTTTTGCACCCTCTGCGGAGGGGCACGGTACTGAAAAAGTGATAGAAGCAGTACATAAAAATCATGGAAAGATAAATATTGCGGTCATACCTGTGAAACTTTTTGCGACTGTAATGACCATTTTTGCAGGTGGTTCTGTCGGAAAGGAAGGCCCCGGTGCGCAGATTGGTGCCGGTGCGGCTTCGTGGCTGTCAGATCTTCTGAGGTTTTCAAAGGAAGACAGGAAAAAGCTGGTTATCTGCGGTATCAGCGCCGGTTTTGCATCTGTCTTCGGCACACCGATAGCCGGTGCTATTTTCGGTGTCGAAGTTCTGATTATAGGTGTAATTTTGTATGATGTTCTTCTGCCGTCTTTCATCGCGGGATTCGCCGCGTTCACTACGGCCCAGTTTCTAGGCATCGAATATACCTATTTTGATATCCGTTTCTACCAGGATGTTGCACTGGATCTGCCCCTCATATTCCAGGTTGTTGCAGCCGGGCTCTTTTTCGGATTTGTATCTGATCTGGTGGTTACTGCGGTAAGCATGGGACATAAATATATAAAAAAGATCCCTGCCCACCCCTATATAATCGCTTTGGGCGGAGGTGCGGTTTTGATCGGTCTGGCTTTTGTGTTTGGAGACAGATATCTGGGGCTCGGACTGGAGACGATAAAAGATACATTAAATCCTGACCCTTACTTCTCCAAAGATCTGCCATGGTATGCATTTTTGCTTAAAACCCTCTACACTTCCATAACACTCGGAGTCGGCGGAAGCGGGGGAATCATAACACCTGTTTTTTATATAGGTGCAACAAGCGGTCATCTCTTCGGACAGTTGATAGGCGGCGAGCATATAGCGCTCTTTGCGGCACTCGGTTTTGTAAGCGTACTGGCCGGATCTACAAATACGCCGATTGCCGCTACTATCATGGCGGTAGAACTGTTTGGTCTTGAGATTGCGCATTATGCGGCTTTGAGTGCAGTTATAAGTTTTCTGATTACGGGCCACAGGAGTGTATTTATGTCCCAGATCCTTGCTATGAAAAAATCTGAAATGCTTGAAGTCAAAGTGGGTGAGGTGATAGAAAATGCCGAAGTCGACCTTGAAGAGAATGAAATTGGGCGTATCAGGAATGTGAAAGAGAGAATCAGACGCAGAAGAGAGAAGCTGAAAGAGAAAAGAGCCGGAAAACTTTTATCGAGAAAAGGGGAGAAATAGCGTGGATATCATAATAGCGGGTGCCGGGCGTGTAGGTTTCAATCTTGCACGTACTCTCTGTGTTGCCAACAATGTTACCGTTATAGACCGCAATGAAGAGGCCCTGCAGCGTCTGCAGGAGAGCCTCGATATACTGCCTGTACACGGAGATATCGAGAATCCGGAAACTTATAGAAAACTCATGGATAAAGAGAGTGATCTCTTTATAGCGGTAACAGATATGGATGAAGCCAACCTCATATCGACTCTTATTGCAGATGATGCAATCAAGGTGGACCGCAAGATCATTCGTCTGCGGAACTCCTTTTTTGCAAAGAGTTCCATAAGACAGAAACTGGGAATAGACGATGCGGTCTTTCCTATGCAGATTACCTCGCAGACCGTGGCGACTCTGCTGGATTACCCGAAAGCGAACAATGTCAAACATTTCAAATATACAGACTTGAAACTTCTCTCCGTACGCGTAGGAGCTGATGAAAAAGAGCTCAATATAGTACCGGACGGTTTTGCAGTGGTAGGCATAGAACGCGATAAAAGTTTTTTTATTCCACAGGCGGATGAGCCTGTCAGGGCCAATGATCTTATCTATCTATTCGGAGACGAGAAGCCTATCAAGGAACTCTGTTCAAAGCTGGAAACAGTTGCTCCGGCAAATATAGAGCGGTGTGTGGTTTTTGGCGGAGGAGATCTTGGAGTCTCTATCGCGAAGGCTCTTGTGGAACGCGGCAAAAATGTAAAGCTTGTTGAAAAAGATATCAGACTTTGTCAGATGGCGGAAGAGAGTCTGGAGGGCGAAGCGATGACGATAAGCTGCAAGTACGGTACAGGCGGACTCTTCGAAGAGGAGGGGCTGGGATATGCAGATATGATGATTGCCGCAACCGACAATGACGAGTACAATATAATCAAATCTCTTGAAGCAAGAGAACACGGAATAAAGAAAGTGGTTGCAGTCAACAATGAAATGGAGTACTACAACCTCATGCATACACTCGGTATCGTGGTTGTACGCGGACCTAAAATGAGCGCCTACAATGCGATAATAGAGAGTATTTACTCCGGCGGTGTAGTCACTGAGAGGCGTTTCTGCGGTGGCAAGGGAGTAGTTTTTTTACGGAAGATTTTTCCAAATTCGGATCTCATAGGCAGAAGACTGAAACCGCCTAAAAAGGGGAAAGAGGTCAAAGTCTTCGTTGTCAGAGAGAAGGAGCTGCTGCCGTTTGACAATAAGATGGAGGTGGAAGAAGATGATGTGATAACCGCATTCTGTACAGTAGATTTGGAAAAATATATCAAAGAGTGGATATATGGACTTTAAGAGCATTTTCAAACTGCTTAGCCTTATAGGAATGACTCTGGCCCTTTTTTTTACACTGGATGTGGCTGCGGCGATTATATACGGGGAAGAGTATCTTCCTGTTTCTGTTTTCGTGGTACTCTTCTTCTTGGCAAATTTTGTTGTCTGGCTTCTGCTTAAAAAACATGACCTGAACCTCGGTATCAAAGAGAGTATACTGAGTGTCAACCTTCTTTGGATACTCTTGGGGGTTGCCGGAGCCGTTCCTCTCCTGCTTTATACGCCCGTATCCGCCTCTTCGGCATTTTTTGAATCGATCAGCGGTTTTACGACAACAGGTGCGACCGTATACACCGATATAGAGTCTCTTCCGAAACTGATTCTGCTGCACCGTAGCCTTATGCACTGGCTGGGAGGTATGGGTATCATCGTTCTTGGAGTAGGCCTGCTTTCTGTCATAAATCCAACCGGGAGCCTCACTCTTTTCAAATCTGAATCTACAGGGATTCAGATGGAGAAACTCACACCGAAGATAAAACATACTGCGCTCAGCCTGTGGGGTGTCTATTTGGCCCTTACACTTGTCGATATGCTTCTGCTGAAAATGTTCGGTATGGGATGGTTTGATGCTGTAAATCATGCCTTCTCGACCATCTCAACAGGCGGATTTTCAACCAAAAACAGCTCTTTGGGTGCTTTTCAAAGTGACGGTATAATCTGGACCACTACACTCTTTATGATACTCTCCGGGATAAATTTCCTCGCACATCTAAAGCTCTATTACCGGGATGTCAGCGGCTACAGAAGTGAAGAGGTAAAATGGTATCTTACACTTTTTCTGCTGCTCTCCATCACTCTTACTGCCGTGCATGAGGACCTGGGTGCCGATACGCTCTACTTTACGATAAAACACTCGTTTTTTACAATCGCATCAGTTATGACCACTACAGGGTTTGCTACCACAGACTATGGAGCATGGAGCAATCTGGCAATAGCCGTTATATTTGTAGCGATGCTCATCGGAGGCAATGCCGGATCTACAGCAGGCGGTATAAAAGTGATCCGCTATGTAATAATCTACAAAACTCTATTTTCGGAGTTTAAACGCATACTCCATCCGAGTGCAATGATCTCCGTTTTTATAGACGGAAGTAAACTGAAAGAGCGTATACTCTCCGCGACATTCGGTTTTTTCTTTCTCTACATACTGACCGTTGCTGCTATGTGCGTCTATATATATGCCAGGGGTTTTGATGCTATGACGGCTCTCTCCGGTGCTTTAGCCATAGTGGGGAATATAGGTCCGGGATTCTCTCTTGTGGGACCGGCGCAGAATTTCGGTTTTTTCAGTGATATCGACAAGATCGTTCTCTCCATAGGCATGATTATAGGAAGGCTGGAGTGCTATACGGTTTTCGTTCTCTTGAGTTCGGCTTTCTGGAAAAAGTTCTAAAACACGTTGCCGTTAAAGAGTTTCCGGTTTGCCGAAGTAGTATCCCTGGGAGTAGTCTATACCGAAATCTTTGATTATAGTGAATATGTTTTCGTTCTCCACATACTCCGCGACCGTCAAGATATTCTGCTCTCTCGCAAAAGAGACGACAGTTTTCACTACAGATCGGGAAAGGGTACTGGACTCTATATTTTTAATAAGACTTCCATCTATTTTAAGGATATCCGGCTGGTAGTCAAGCAGTCTTTCGAAATTTGAATATCCTGTTCCGAAATCATCGATGGCAATTTGCACACCCATCTGTTTGACTTCCCTGATGAAAGATTTTATCTGCTCGAAGTCTTTGACGTTTTCGTCTTCCAGCAGTTCGAAAACCACTCTTGAAGCTTTCTCTTTGTGAAGCTCCAGCAGTCTGTATATATCCTCGCGGCTTGAATGCTTCTCTATATCCAGCGCAGAGAGGTTTATGGAGATTTTACGATCTGTCCTCTCTAATGCCCGGAACGCATTTTCAAGCACCATAGAGGTTATCATCGGGTAGTATTTGCTCTTTTTGGCTGTCTCCAGGAAAAAATATGGAGACAGTATATCTCCGTTTTCATCTATAAGCCTGGCAAGTGACTCATATTTATGAATCTCCATGGTTTTATTATCTATAATCGGTTGAAAATGGCATATGATTTTTTCCGACTCTATCGCTTTCTTTATCTTTTTGAGCGTCTGCAGGTTTCTTTGTGCCTTGTCATGCTCTTTTTGTACCAGGTCGTTGGCGACGATAAAATCGGTTTTTTTATCTTGCAGCTCTTTTAGTCCGTACTTTGCATTTTCAAGTGCATTCCGGCCGTAGGAGAAGCTTACAAGTACCGATACGGCATAGTCGATCTCATCGAGGCTGATTCCCGTCTCGTTGACCTTTCTCTGAAAATTTTTGAGCTGCTCCATAATGAAATCGGCCTTATAGGCGCAGATTTTTTTATCTTTGGCAAAGGCGTATTCGCCGTTTCCAAGTACATATACCCTTTCGAACTCGCACTCTTTGGGAATATAGTCAAATAGTTTATGTGCGAACTTCTCCTCTATCGTCTGAGTGAGCTTCTGCCCGTAAAACTTCTCTATATCGTCGAACCCTTCGATCTTTACGAGCACCATTATCGTCTCCATGCATGAATCTATCAAATCGTGCAGCTGTTTTCTGGGATTCATGATATCTGTAATGTCACTTCTTAAGGCTATATACTCTATTATCTCCCCGTTTTGATCAAGGATCGGTTTTATTGTTGTATTGACATAGTAGAAATTTCCGCTTTTCTTTCTATTCTTCAGTACTCCGTGCCATATCTGTTTTTTCTCTTTTATTGTCTCCCACATATGTTTGAAGAGTTCAGGAGAGTTGTCAGGATGCCTAACTATATTGTGAGGTTTGCCTATCAGCTCCTCTTCCGTATATTCCGAGATTTCACAGAATGCCTCATTGACGTAGGTTATGATGCCTTTCGGGTTGGTTTTCGAAACGATGTTACCAGCATCCGTAACCTCCTGGTACTGATGAAGAAGGTTCAGGTTTTTTGATGCCTCCTCTTTCAGATATAGTTTTTCGACAATATTGTCGAGAACTCCTATAAACTGCTCGAAGTCTATCGGTTTGAGCAGATACCCGTCGACGCCAAGTTTTATGCTGCTCATGAAGTATTCTGATTCATTATGGGCTGAAAGAACCAGAATAGGAATATCCCTGTTCTGCTCGCGTATCTTTTTGATCATCTGCAGACCGTTCATTCTCGGCATGTTGATATCTGTAATGATAAGATCGATTTCGCTCTTTTCAAAGATCTCCAACCCTTCCAGGCCGTCTGATGCAGGTATGATTTTGTCGAAAAATTCGCTGAAAATCGCCATGGTAGAGTCTCTGGCATCGAAATCGTCTTCCACATAGAGCAGTTTCAGGCGATGGCTGTAGGATATGATCTTCTCCATATCGCCGATCATTTGTCAAGCTCCAGTGTGATTTTAAACACAGCACCTTCAGGTCCGTTATGGACTTCAAGCTTTCCGTTGCAGTGCTCCTCTATAATTATTTTTGACATATAAAGGCCCAGACCTGTACCGTTCTTCTCAAGCTTTGTGGAGAAATACGGATCGAAAATCTTATCTATGATGTTATCCGGTACGCCTCCTGCATTGTCACACACCTCCAAAACAGCGCTCTTTTCTGTTGTGTAGGTCTTTATCTCTATGTATGGTTCTGAAACTTTGCGCTCGCAAACGGCATCTTCCGCATTTTTTATGAGGTTCAAAATAACCTGTTTCAGTTCATTGGGGTATGTCGTGAGTGTAGCGTCACACTTCAGGTCCAATCTCACTTCTATATTTTTGTTTTTCAAAGAGACTTCCACGATAGAGAGTGCAGATTTTACAAGGGACTCGAATGTTGTCTCCTCTTTCCCTCTGTTAGGTTTGAAAAACTCTCTGAAGTCATCTATGGTGCTGCTTAGATGCTGGGAGTATTCTGAGATTTTGCCCGACAGATCTATTGCTGTATCTTTATCCAGTTTGCCCAGCTTCGCTTTGACATTTATCGCCAGAGAGCTGGAACTTATCGCAGAGAGAGGCTGCCGCCACTGGTGGGCGATCATACTGATCATTTCACCCATCTGTGCGAGCCTGGACTGATGCAGAAGCTGTTTCTCTTTCTCCCTGTTCTTTTTAACCTCTTCAGATACCCGCTTCTCCAGATCTCTGTTCAGCTCTTCGATCTTTTTCTTGTCCGTAATGTCATGGCGTATGGATGTATACCCGATCTTCTCTCCCCGATGGTTGAATAGCGGCATAACAACAGCTTTTACCCAGTAGTAGCCGCCGTTCTTTTTCAGGTTTTTCAGCTCACCGGCCCATGTTTTGTCGTTCGAAATTCTCTCCCACATCTTTTTATAGAGTTCCTGAGGCGTATCCGGGTGGCGAACAATGCTGTGTGTTTGTCCCAACAGCTCTTCGGGTTTGTAGCCTGAAATTTTGCAAAATCTGTCACTGGCATAGATGATTTTTCCGTTGAGGTCGGTTTTTGAAGCTATTACATAGCGGTCAAAATGGCTTGAAAGATCTTTTAGATCTTCGCTAAGCTCCTCTTTTTCACTGTTGAGCTGATTCTCTCTTCTCATAAGCAGGTACGCATAGTAGATGAAAAGAAGCAGCATTATGGCCAAGGAGGCGATAAGAACCCTGTTCCTGGACTGATACATCTCACCCATGGCGCTCTGCATAGGTGTCGATATCTCCAAAACCCCTCTCATATCACCAAGCTTCCATTTGTCGGAGGGCCAGTTTTTGAGCTTGTGGCTGTTGTGGCAGTCGACACACGCCT
>CAYZMY010000020.1:0-16208 GCA_964479605.1 uncultured Campylobacterales bacterium
ATAGCCGCATCGTTCGCGCTTATGGGCTGGAGCGACTCGATCTTCTGGTTCGCCGTAGGCGCGGTATTCTTCTTCATCGGCTTCAATATGTTCGAGCCTCTTTTGCAGAGCTTCGTAAGCAAATTTGCCAAAGTGCACCAAAAAGGGGCCGCACTCGGAGTCGCCAACACTTTCGCATACGTGGGGATATTTCTGGGCGGCGCCATAGGCGGCTGGCTCTATCAGCACTTCGGTGCAAGCGGCGTATCCACATTTGTTCTGATAGTCACACTCTTCTGGGGTGCATGGATCTACTCTATGCGAAGCCCCGGGGTAAGAGACAATATCTTCCTTCCCTTTGCGGAATATGATACGGAAAAGGCGAACGGGCTAAAGATGGTCAACGGAGTTACAGACTTCTACCTGAACCAGACAGAAGAGATCATTGTTGTGAAGTTCGATAATGAAATAGTAGACGAGGAGGTCATAAGGACCTTCCTCCAAAAGCGCTGAGAAGTATCAGTCGAGCCTGACGACACGAACGAGGTCGCCGGGCTCTTTGTCTCTCTCCTCCTCATCCAGCCAGAGCAGGCCCGCATCTCCCAGCATATTGGTCATTATGGCGCTGCTTCCGCTCCTTTTGCCTTCAAAATCGCAGATATACTCTCCATTTTCAAGCCTCAGGTTGCATGCAGCGAACTCGGCTTTGCCTTTCGCCCTTTTCCTGTAGCCGTCGACAATGCGGGCGCTGACAACCGGAAGAGCGAACTCTCTGCCCGTCATCCTGTAGAGAATGGGCAGAACATAAAGAAGAAAGGTAACGGTGGACGAGTATGCGAAGCCCGGCAGCGCAACTATAAACCTGTTCCCTTTTTGTGCCACCATCACATGCTGCCCCGGCTTTATGCGGACACCCTTGAAAAGTACCCTGCATCCGAGTTCGTCGCGGATTACATCTTTTACAAAGTCGTAATCTCCGACACTCACACCGCCGGTGGTAACCACAATGTCCGCACTCTCAAGCGCCTGCCTCATAGCCGCGGTTATGGCGGACCTTTCGTCATGCACACTTCCAAGCTGCACGGCTTCCCCACCATGCTGAGAAACGAGCGCTTCGAGGGTATAGTTGTTTGAGCTGCGTATCTGCGCGGGATTGTCACTGCACTCACCGAGTTCCAGAACCTCGCTTCCGGTCGCCAAAATAGCCACTTTCGGCTTTTGGTAGACGAGCGGAGAGACGATATTCAGACTCGCCATTACGCCGCTCTGGGCGAATCCCACTTTGGCTCCTTTGCGAATCAGCACCTCATTCTCTCTGAAGTTTTCACCCACGGGTCTGACCGAAAAACCTGTCGGCACCGGTTCGTCTATTCGTATGGTTTCACCCTCTACTGTAACATTCTCTATCGGTATGAGCGTATCGGCGCCTTCGGGCATCAGAGCTCCGGTAAATGTCTTTATCGCAGTTCCCGGAACAACCTTCAGCCCTTCGGTATCGTGGCCGGCAGGATTGACTTGAATGATACTCAGGCGCCCAAGCTCCTGTTCGCTTCCGATAATCGCATATCCGTCCATTGCGGAGGTGGGGTGACGGGGTGAATTCTCTTTCGCGACGATATCCTGTGCCAGTATGCGCCCGAACGTATCGGGAAGAGGGAGTTTCTGCACACCTACACTTCGCACATCGGCTGACTCAAGCAGCTTCATAGACTCCTCGAACGACATGAAACCCATCTTCACCCCTTTGCCAGCAGGCCGCTTCCGGCCATAGGAGTGGAGCGCTCCGCGGCATATATGCGCCTGCCCTCTATGACGTCGTACTTCCAGATGGGGGCGTTGGCCTTGAAATCCTCCACAAAGGCATCGAGCATCTCCAGAGCCAGGCGGCGTTTGGGGCTGAATATCGCACACGCAAACGATGATGTGTGCACAGGCACATCCCCCTCGCTGTGCGCCATTGCCAGAAGCGCCCCTTTTTCGGCAAGCCTCTCTCTCCACTCTTCAAACCATTTGTCGAGAAGCGGACGGTAGATATCGAAACTCAGAGCCTCTATGCCCCCCTCTTCCCGTACTGTCCCTACAAAAGAGACCATCGCGCCGTAATTTCTGTTGTGCTCGGCACTGTACCATCTGCTCAAAAGAGCCTCTACCTCTATAGGTCCTTTGTATATCAGAACCATACCTACCCGCCGCAAACAGGCGGAAGCAGGCTTACCCTGTCGCCGGATTTGAGCTTTACATCGAGAGTTTCGACCATTTTGTCGTTAACGGCTACGGCAGACTGCTCCAGCCACTGAGCGACTTCCGGGTCTCTTTTCAAAACTTCGGCCACATCGGCCAGAGTCGAGGCATCCACTTCAACAGGACTCTTTCCGATGGGTCCCAGGAATTCAACTTTTACCATCGCTCTCTCCTTCCGTTTTTGCAAGATTATATCACACAGGGTATAATGCGCCCATGATTTTCGGAAAAATCGAATACCTCAACCTGCTGCCGTTTCATATATTTTTAAAGCGTCGTCTGAGAAACAGCTCTGAAAAGAGCGCATGGCTAAAACACGGTTCAGTCCCCTCACAGATCAATCTGGCTTTTCTGTCCGGCAGGGTAGATGCGGCTGTAATCTCAAGTATAAAGAGCCGAAGGTGCAGATGTACCGATTTCGGCATCATAGCGGACGGTGAAGTAAGAAGCGTGCTGCTGCTCCCGGGAGAGGAGAAGAGCGACATAGAGTCGGACACCTCCAACATGCTGGCGAAAGTGCTCGGACTCAAGGGCGAGGTGCTTATAGGCGACAAGGCCCTGCTCTACTACCACCAGAACCCGGACCGGGCAATAGACCTCTCAGCCGCCTGGAAGGAAAAAGAGGATTTGCCTTTCGTATTCGCAAGGCTCTGCGCTCATCCGCGCCACTTCATGCGCATACAGAGACTCTCCAACGATTTTTTAAAGAACCCTCCTAAAATTCCGATATATATACTCAAACGGCAGGCAGCTGTTCACGGTGTATCGACTGAAGAGCTCAGATCATATTTAAAACTTATCTACTATAAAATGGGGTGGAGGGAAAAATCGGCACTAAAGCGCTTTTTCCGCCTTGCGGACGCTACAAAGTGATAGTGTGCTAAAATATTCAACATGAGGTTAATTACACAATTTTTTGTTTCTGTTTTACTCATTCCATGCTGGATGGCGGCAGCCGGTCCGATCAAGCCCATACCCACCTCTGTAAAGTACAATCATAAAAAGGCGGAACTGGGAAAGGTTCTTTTTATGGACCCTGGACTCTCTTCGGATAAAAGCGTTGCATGTGTCAGCTGCCACAGCTTCGATTTCGGCGGCGCAGATCCCAGGCCTGTATCTATAGGGGCGCACGGCGCAACCGGCGATGTCAATGCACCAACCGTATACAACAGCTATTTCAATTTCAGACAGTTCTGGAACGGGCGGGCCAAAGATCTGAGAGAACAGGCCCGAGGCCCTCTTCACAATCCTGCCGAAATGGGTATGGTTACAAAAGATATTGAATACTATTTGAGACATAACGATTTTTATCTCAAAACTTTTCATGAAATTTACGGCAGAGCACCTACTCATGATGATGCACTCGATGCCATTGCCGAATTTGAAAAAGCGCTAATTACGCCAAACTGCAAATTCGACCGCTTTTTACGAAAAGAGACCAAACTCTCCAAACTGGAATACAGAGGCTACAAGCTCTTTAAAACTCTCGGCTGTGCATCTTGCCACAACGGTATCAATGTGGGAGGCAACAGTTTTCAGAAGATGGGGCTTATTTTCCGTTATCCATGGAAAGAGACCTCTCCGGACAGATATAACATCACCAAATCGCCCGGTGACAAAAATGTATACAAAGTCCCGACGCTTAGGAATATTGAGCTGACCGCACCCTATTTTCACGACGGGAGTGTCCCTACCCTTGAGCTTGCTCTTCAGAAGATGGCTTACCACAACCTCGGCTTCGATCTGAGTGCCGAAGAGATAGAAGCGCTGACGGCTTTTTTGAAAACTCTTACAGGAAAGCCGCCGACGATAATTCAAGAGCATAGTAGATAACAGCATGAGATGGCTTGTTCTCAAGACAACGGCCGCACTCTTTGCGGCACTGCTTGGGATTTTGCTTGTTTTTTATCAGCAAAACTATCTCAGAAACAGCTTTCAGGCAACCGAAAAGATCGGTAACTCTTTTAGGGTGCTCCATACCGAATATATAGCGCTTCAGCGTATCGTGCTGCAGGCCAGCTATTTTCCCTATTTCGACAATGACGCCATTTTGCTTCAGATAAAAAAGATCGACCGGAGGCTCGATGAGCTCTCAAAAGATCCGGGGCTGAAGAAACCGACATATACTGAAACTCTAATTGATCTACAGCAGACAAAAGAGCACTTTGAGAGATTGACAAAGACTATTTACGAGTTTCTCACCCTCAATGCATCTTTGAAAAACAGTACTGTATATCTGCCCACTCTTGCACTCAAGGCATATGATGTATTCGATATCCACAGCAAGCATGATCGCCGCGCCATCGTACTTCTTTCGAAGATCAATGCGACACTGTTCCTTGCCAAGAATGCACTGGACGAATCGTTTCTTGAGGAGGTAACAGAGTACAAAAAAGAGCTTGGAGCGCTTAAAAAAGAGATATTGGAGAGCGACAAAAAGCGACTTCTGCAAGCTTCAATCGGACATCTGAATCTCTTTTTGAATATCTTTCCAAAATTTCGCGAAGATCTAGAAAAGATACTTGATGTAAAGTTTCAAAACGATCTCGAGGCTGCGATAAGAGACTTCTCCAAAGAGTCGAAAAAGGAGATGGCTCATGTAAATACTCTTTCAGAGCTCTTTTTGACACTCTACCTGATCTCTATTCTGATTGTAATATATTTTATTTTCCGCTCTGAAAGAGAGAATATAAAACTCAAAAGAGTGCGTGACCAGCTGCGCAAGTCTCTCATTACCGACCACCTGACCGGCCTCGAAAACAGAGAGGCATATATTGTCCAGAAAAGGATGATGAAACATCCCGCAATGATACTTGTCAATATCGACAGATTCAAGCATATTAACGAATTCTACGGCTCCCAGACAGGCGATATGGTTTTACAGCAGAGTGCGCAGATTCTCAAAGAGATCGTACCCCTCTACCTGAAGGCTCACATATACCGCATGGGCGGAGATGACTTCGGCATACTTTACGAGTTTAAAAGCAAGGAACGGACAGAAGGTGTGATACGGGAGATTCTAAAGCATTTTCATGAAAAGACGCTGGACATAGAAGGAATATTCGTAGATATCTCCATCTCGATAGGCGCCAGCTACGACGAAAAGCTTTTTGAAACAGCGGATATGGCGCTGAAAATTACAAAAAGCTCCAAACGGCGCCGATACACCATTTATGACCCCTCCATGGATATGTCGGAGACAATCTCAAAAAATATCCATGCACTTAAACAGCTCAAGCGGGCTATAGCGAAAGATGATATCATCCCCTATTTTCAACCCATTATAGAGCTCGGCAGCGGTATGGCGGTCAAATATGAAGCGCTGGCCAGAATGCGTACAAAAAATGGTGATATTCTCGGACCTGCCCAGTTTCTCGATGCGGCAAAAGAGGCCAAGCTGAGCGGTGAAATAACTGCGGCGATCTTGCGCCATACTCTGAAAATCGCAGAAGATTCCGACATGATATTTTCAGTCAATATATCCGCAGGCGACATCATGAATATTCATGACCGCAACATAATCTTTGACTTGCTTGAAAATCATCAGGGATGCGCGTGGAGAATCGTCTTTGAGATTGTCGAAAGCGAAGAGATAGAGGATTATGAGATCCTCGGGGAATTTATAGGGCATATAAGAAAATTCGGATGCAGGATAGCAATAGATGACTTCGGGAGCGGCTACTCAAATTTTGAAAAACTTCTTCAGCTTCAGGTGGATATACTGAAAATAGACGGATCATTGATCAAAGAGATCGATACCAGCGAACATACCGAACTGGTGGTGCGCACGATAGTAGATTTTGCAAAAGGGGCCGGACTCAAAACAGTAGCGGAATATGTGCACTCCAAAGCCATACTCGAAAAAGTAAAAATGCTCGGAATAGATTTCGCACAAGGTTTTTACCTGGGGAAACCTTCACCTGAACCGCACCATACGGAGCCGGCAGATACCGACCAAAGGAGAATGGATGGAACTTGAGAAAAGATATGCACAGGCATGTCTTCAGATACTGCGCAGTGACGATCTGGAACTCCCCGATACAATAGGAGAAGAGCTCTCTACGCAGAATTTCGCAGCCGAATTCATAGAAGATGATGAGGGTGCACTTTATCTGAAACTCTACGGTACGACCCATTTCATGCTTACACATGTAGTACCGCTGCTGAAAAACATCGGACTGGATATTCACAGTGAAATATCCTATATGATCGAACATAAAAAAAGGGAGATTTTCGTAAGCCGCTACAAAATAGGCAACGGGCAGTTGGATGAGATCAAAAGAGCACAAAAAAACATTCTGGGGCTCATAAAAATGATGCTCTGCAGCCCTGCCCTTCCAAATACTCCCCTGCTTCAGATGACACTTCTGGAAAACCTCTCACCCAGGGAGCTTGAGCTTCTTTATGCACTGATAGATTTCGAAAACCAGCTTGTACTCGCTTTCAATAAAACCACAATAACACAGGTGCTTATCAGGTATCACGAAATAACGAAGAGCCTGCTGGACTACTTCCATCTCAAATTCGACCCCTCTTTGAAAAGAAGAAAAAAAGAGATGGCGGAGACAGAGAAAAAGATTCTTGCGATGCTGCACCCCATAACACATATAACGGAAGATATGGTTATACGGACGATCTTTGAGATGATAAGGGTCATGGTGCGAACCAACTACTTCATGGAAAAAGATACTATAGCGTTCAAAACCGTTACAGACGAGATGCAAAGCCGGCTCAAAGGTATTCAGCCTCACATAGAGGCCTTCGTGCACCACTATCGCTTCAGCGGAGTGCATATGAGAATGGGGAAGGTAAGCAGGGGCGGAATCAGGTGGAGCGACAGATTCGAGGATTTCCGTGTGGAGATTCGATCTTTGATGCTTACACAGGAAGGCAAAAACGCCATCATCATTCCCAGAGGCGCAAAAGGCGGTTTCGTAATAAGAGAGCCTAAAGAGAAGCTGAGCAAAGAGCAGTTTGCCTCCTTTTATGAAACATACATAGACTCCTTGCTGGACATGGTGGACAATATCGAAGAGAGCGGTATCGTCACCCATGAACGGATAGTCAGATATGACGATGATGACACCTATTTTGTAGTTGCGGCCGACAAGGGAACCGCTCATATGAGCGACAAAGCCAATGAAATAGCGCTGCGCCGCAACTTCTGGATGGGTGACGCATTCGCAAGCGGCGGCAGCCGGGGGTACAGCCATAAAGAGTTGGGAATAACAGCCAAAGGGGCGATGCGCTCTGTTGAGAGATTTTTTATAGAGAAGGGGATAAACCTTTACGAAACCCCAGTCACCGTAATAGGGATCGGCTCGATGAACGGGGATGTATTCGGCAACGGTATGCTGCTCAGCCGACATTTCAAACTGCTTGCAGCGGTGAGCCACAGCGAAATATTCATAGATCCGAATCCTGACCCGCAGGTTTCATACGAAGAGCGCAAACGTCTTTTCGAAGCCAATCCGAAAGGCGGATGGAGCTATTACGACAAGAGCAAAATCAGCCGGGGCGGCGGTGTGTTTAGAAGAGACGAAAAAGAGATAGTTCTCTCCACGCAGATCAGAAAGCTGATAAAAACCTCCCGCAAAAGCATGAGCGCCGAAGAGCTGCTGCAGGCCGTTTTGCGGATGAAAGCGGATCTTCTTTTCAACGGAGGTGTCGGTACATATGTAAAAGCCAGCTGGGAGAGCAATCTGGATGTAGGCGACAAGGCAAACGAAAATGTACGCATAGACGCTTCCGAGCTTAAAGTAAGGGCAGTTTGCGAAGGGGGAAATCTAGGTTTTACCCTTCCCGCACGAATAGAGTACGCCAAGCTCGGCGGCTTCATAAACCTGGATGCCATCGACAACTCCGCAGGCGTCAACACCAGTGACTATGAAGTCAATCTCAAGATAACACTGGGCAGTCTGGTAAAAAAAGGTCAGCTTGATGAAGCGAGCCGTGTAGATGCACTGCAAAAACAGGCGCAGATGGTCACAAACCGCGTCCTGTGGACAAACTACTATCAGTCGCTGGCTATCTCACTCGACTACCTGAGAAGCTGCAACGATCTTGTGCCGTTTTTGCAGGCCATAGCCCTGCTTGAGCGAGAACTTCCTGTATTCAGCCGCAAACAGTTCCATATTCCGAAAAACGAAAAGATCGCGCAGATACTAGATGAAAACGATGGAATTGTCCGACCTGTTCTGGGAACCCTTCTTTCATATACGAAGATATTTCTCAAACATATCCTTCTTAAAAGCAGTTTTCCCGATGAGGCGTTCGCCCAGGAGTACCTGCTGAAATATTTTCCCAAAACTTTCGCAGCCATATATGAGGACGAAATTCTGCTCCATCCTCTGAAACGCGAGATTGCGGCAACCGTAATAGCAAACCGCATCATAAATAATGCCGGCATAACCTTTATAAGCGATTACGACGAGCTCGGCGAAGAGAAGATGGTCTCAAAAGTGAAGAGCTACCTGATCTGCAACCAGCTCTTCGGTTCAAACGATATAAGATATGAGATATTCCGTAACGACTACAAGATAAAAGCGCAAAAGCAGTACGATCTGCTTTTTGAGATAGAGAACACTCTCGCTTTCAGTATCAGCTGGATGATGAGGCACATGCCGCCGGATCAGATCGACGCACCGGCGCTTCTTCGATACAGAAACGAACTTGCCTCCTTGATGCAGGTGGCACCGGAGGAGTCTATCCATATCACCGTAGAGGGAGAGAGCCGGATAAACCGCTTCTTCCACCACCTTCCCTATCTCAAATTCACCATCGCCGCGATCATCCTTCATGAAAAAAACCACCGCCCTTTCAACGAAACGGCCAAACTCATGCACTCTGTCATAAAACGGCTGCACATAAACGAAATTCTCGAAGCACTGGATAGATACAGGCCGAAAAACGAGCAGGAGCATACGATAAAAAAACAGCTTGGAGAGTTTATAGAGTTTGCAGTAACCTCATTGAGCGAAAAGGTGATCCACTACCAGCGCAAAGACGAAACGATAGAGGAGGCGCTCGAAAACTATCTGCATGACTGCGAAGAGCGTTATACAACACTTCAGCAGAGTTTCGAAAGTTTCTTGCAGCAAAACGGAGCACAGAAGATCGAGGAGATCGCCATGCTGGTCAATACCCTCGTGCAGATAACGCTGGAAAATCCGCTCTAGGAGTCTGTCGGACTCCTAGGCCGCAAAGTGCGGCCTATTCACAAGGGTCTGCCATTATCAGGCCCATATCGGATGCAAGCTTTGCCCTGTATTTGCAGTAGTCAAAACTCTCCACCTGCGCCACACCCTCTTCATACGCCGCTCTGGCCACAGCAGCAGACTCCCAAAGCAGCACCCTTTTATCGAACGGTTTGGGTATCAGATAATCCGGGCCGAACTTCAGATCTATACCGCCGTAGGCATCTTTGACATACTGGGGCACAGGCTCTTTGGCAAGATC
Source organism: uncultured Campylobacterales bacterium (assembly GCA_964479605.1). Classification (GTDB taxonomy): domain Bacteria; phylum Campylobacterota; class Campylobacteria; order Campylobacterales; family Hydrogenimonadaceae; genus Hydrogenimonas. The sequence continues at coordinate 9,679 of CAYZMY010000020.1, forward strand.
CGCAAGAGCTCTGGCGGCAGCCATCTTCATCCCTTCGGTAATGGCTGTGGCTCTTACATCCAAAGCTCCCCTGAAGATAAAAGGAAAGCCTAAAACATTGTTTACCTGGTTCGGATAGTCACTGCGGCCTGTTCCCATCATGACGTCACTGCGCACCTCGGCCACCGCTTCGGGAAGAATCTCCGGAATAGGATTGGCAAGTGCAAAGATAATCGGATTGGGCGCCATGGAAGCCACCATATCCTTGCTTACAAGGCCGGCTTTCGACAGGCCCAGCATCATGTCCGCACCCTTCATCGCCTCCTCCAGCGTTCTGTCGTCGGTATCGAGTGCAAATTCGGCTTTGTATGGATTCAGATCATCCCTTTTGCTGTGAACGACCCCTTTTGAGTCTATCATCACTATCTGCTTCGCTCCAAGAAGCCTGTACATTCTGGCACATGCTATTCCGGCGGCTCCTGCACCTATGACGACGATTTTCATCTTCTCTATATCTTTGCCTGTCAGCTCCAGAGCGTTTATGAGCCCTGCCGTGGTTATTATCGCCGTGCCGTGCTGATCGTCGTGCATCACCGGAATATTGGTCGCTTTTTTGAGCCTCTCCTCTATCTCGAAACACTCCGGAGCTTTTATATCTTCCAGGTTGATACCGCCGAAAGTAGGCTCCAGCGCCTTGCATACGGCAATGAATTTTTCAGTATCCGTTTCGTCTATCTCTATATCGAAAGCATCTACTCCGGCAAATTTCTTGAAGAGGACGGATTTTCCCTCCATAACGGGCTTACTCGCAAGCGGTCCGATGTCGCCGAGTCCTAGAACAGCTGTACCGTTGGTCATGACGGCTACAAGGTTGTCCTTGTTGGTGTAGCGGTAGGCAGAGGCGGGCTCTTTCTCTATCTCCAGACACGGTTCGGCGACTCCGGGAGTATATGCCATCGAGAGATCCCTGGCACTGTCGCACGGCTTGGTGATTTCGATTCCGATTTTGCCGCCCTCGTGATATTTTAAAACTTCTTCTTTGGTAATACTATGAGGCATCTGTTTCCTTTGTATGGTTTATCAGTTGTTCGATCCGCTCGATTGTATTCTCTTTTCCGATGATACTCATAACATCGCTCAGATCGGGACCGCCGAGGCGTCCTATCAGTGCTACACGCAAAGGCATGCCTATCTTGCCGAAACCTATCTGCGACTCTTTTACAAAATCCTCCATCAAAGAGTGGTAGTCTGTAGGAAGGTGCAGTTCACCGGCACTCTCCAGCTTCCTGCCGAATCTGGCCAGAATTTCGGAAGCATCCCCTTTCATAGCCTTTTTTATCGCTTTTGCGTCATACTCTTTCGGAGTCTCCAGCACCTCTGCTATCTGCTGCGCCATCTCTTTCAGAGTTTTGCACCGCTCTTTGAAAATATCGAGCAGAATTTCGCGCTTGTCGTGAGCCAGAAGATAGACTCCGAAATCCTCGAGAAGTGCGGCCAGCCGTTCGTTGGAACTGTTTTTTATGTAGTGGGCATTGAGCCAGAGCAGTTTGTCGGGGTTGTACTGTGACGCCGAAGCGTTTATGTCCGCCGGATCGAAGTGCTCGAGCATCTCCTCTATCGTAAATATCTCCTGGTCCCCGTGGCTCCACCCGAGGCGCACCAGAAAGTTCAAAAGTGCTTCCGGCAGATAACCGGCGCGCTTGTAGTCCATAACATCCGCCGCACCGTCACGTTTGGAGAGCTTCTTTCCACCCTCTCCCAGAATCATCGGCACATGATAAAAACGCGGGAGTTTAAAGCCGAGCGCTTCGTAGACCACTATCTGCTTCGGAGTATTGTAGAGGTGGTCGTCCCCGCGTATGACATCGGTCATCTCCATAAGAGCGTCGTCAATGGCTACGACAAAATTGTATGTCGGTGTTCCGTCGCTTCTTGCTATGATGAAATCGTCGACCTCATCGGCACTGATCGTTATGGTGCCCTTTATGCCGTCTTCAAATACGATCTCTCCTTCGAGCGGAGCCTTTATCCTGACTACAGGCTCCACGCCCTTTGGCGGCTCACCCGTAAAGTCCCTGTATCTTCCGTCGTACCTGGGCCTCTCTTTTCTTGCCATCTGCTCTTCGCGCAGCCTGTCGAGCTCCTCTTTGCTCATATAGCAGTAGTAAGCCTTCCCCTCATCAAGCAGCTGTGTTATGTAGCTTCTGTAGAGGTCGAAACGGTCCGACTGGTAGAGAGGCTCGCCGTCATAGTCCATTCCTACCCACTCGAATGCCTCGAGTATCGCCTTTGTAGCCGCCGCCGAGTTGCGGCTCATATCGGTATCTTCGATGCGGAGTTTAAACTCTCCTTTGTTACGCCTTGCCCACAGATAGTTGAAAAGTGCTGTTCTAAGGCCGCCTATATGCAAAAACCCAGTCGGTGACGGAGCGAAACGTGTAACTACCATAATTCGGATTCCTTGAAATAATTATCTATCTTCTTTCATAACCCGTCTTGCAAAAAGGCTCTGTCCCGAAGGGGCACAGGCTTTATTACCGTAGCGGCAAACATAGCTTTTGCAGAGATTGCCTGCTCAAGCGTTATGAAAGAATTCAATCGAAAGCATTATAGTTTCTTTTAGATAAAAAGCTGATACAATATCGTCTATAAATAGACAAGGTGCCTACATAAATATGAGAAAAAAAACAATCCTTTTTATCTGTTCATCGATTATCACTGCTTCGGCTGCTTTCGCAGGACTGGTAGATGCCGTCAGTATCGTCGTCAACAATCAGCCCATCACTCTTTACGAGATATACAAAACAGAAAAGAGTCTGGGCATACCCAAAGCCAAAGCTGTTGAACTGTTAATCAAAAAACGGATCAAAGAGGAGGAGCTGGAGCGCCTGGGAATCAGTGTGGACGACTTTGATGTTGTAAGCGAAATAGATAAAATAGCGCGCCAAAACGGGATAGACACTCTAAAAATGCGCACAATTTTGGCAAAACAGGGTGTAAGCTGGGATAATTACAAAAAGAAGATCAAAGAGAAGCTGCTTCAAGAGAGACTCTATCGACAGATCCTAAGCACAAAGATCCAGAACCCGAGCGAGGAGACTCTCAAAGAGTATTACAGATTGCACATAAACAGTTTCTCCATTCCGCAAAAAATCAAGGTCATACAGTACTCATCTGCTGACAAAAAAGCGCTCCTGAGCGCAATGGAAAATCCTCTTGCGGCACTGCAGGGAGTCGTTCAAAAACAGGAAATCCTGGATACAAAAGGGCTCAACAGGGAGCTTTTATATCTGCTGACAAAGACTCCCAAAGGGAAATTTACCCAGATAGTCCCTGTAGGAGGACAGTTCGTAGTGTTCCTCGTACAGGATTTCATTAACTCCGAACCTCTCCCTTTCGAGAAGGTAAAAGATAAAGTTTTTGCTATGTGGATGGAGCAGAAACAGCAGGAGGCGATAGAGAGTCACTTCGAAAAGCTGAGAGCCGCAGCGAGCATCAAAGTTCTGCGCACACCCTGAAGCGGAGATTTTTCATTTGAAAAAAGCGGTTCTTCTTTTAGCCTCTTTGCTGCAGCTATATGCCTACATAGACGTGACACCCATCGAGATCGGAGAGCACCCCGGAACCGGCGGTTCCGTCGGTCTCTCTCTTTCAAATACGCGCGGCAACACCGACAAAACCGAAATAAGCGGTGATCTCAACATCCGCTACGACAGCAACAGAACCCATGCACTCTGGTTTTTCGGAGGGTACAAATATACCGATACAGAGGGGAAATCGATACAGAACAGGGGTTCGGCACATCTGCGCTATCTTCATAAAATAGACAAGACCCTCTATCTGGAAAGCTTCATACAGACGGAGAACAACAGAATAAACGGCATCAAAAACCGCTCTGTTGCGGGTGGCGACATCCGGTGGCGCTTTTTCGATACACCTTCATTCGGCAGAGGGTACGCGGCGGCCGGAGCGATGTTGGAGCAGATACGATTTGTAGAGCCCGATAAAGACCCGATGCAGCACAACGTTCGCCTCAGCACATATCTCTTCTACACTAAGGCGTTCAAAACCGGTGCGCGCCTGAATGCCTATATCTACTATCAGCCCAAAACCGACAGGTGGTCAGACTACAACCTATATACGCTCGGCGAGTTTCAGGCACCGATTTACAAGAACTTCTCCCTTGTTGTAAGCATCACCTACAACTACGACTCTACGCCGCCCAAATATAAAGATGTGGATAGTATGGATATGGAGCAGAAAGTCTCTCTGCTCTGGAAATTCTGAAGATCCCCTCTATGGCCGATTTTGCGCAGAGTCGCAATATCGGCTCTCAGAGAGAGGGTTGCACTCCGCTAAAGGTGTGACTCGAGATACTTCGTATCGAAGCGGTTCTCTATGAAGTCCGGGTTTCGCATCATACGGCGGTGAAAGTCTATAACCGTCTTTACTCCTCCGACTTCAAATTCGTCCATGGCTCTCTGCATCTTTTTGATGGCGCGTTCGCGGTTTTCTCCCCATACGATCACTTTGCCGATCATCGAGTCGTAATGCTGCGGAATAATGTAGCCCGCATGAGCGTGCGAATCAATGCGGACATCTTTGCCGCCCGGTGCGATCCACTTGTTGATCTTTCCGGGGCACGGCATGAAGCTGACCGGATCTTCGGCGGTAATACGGCACTCTATGGCATGTCCGCGAAGCTCCACTTCATTCTGCTCGAAGAGGGTCTCGCCTTCGGCTATGCGTATCATCCACTCAATGATGTCGATACCGCTTACCATCTCGCTTACACAGTGCTCCACCTGAAGGCGTGTATTCATCTCCATGAAGTAGAAGTTTTTGTGCTTGTCGACCAGAAATTCGAATGTCCCTGCACTCTCGTACCCTATATGTTTCGTCGCCTTTACCGCCGCTTCATGAAGCCTGGCACGGGTCTCGTCATCCAGAAAAAGTGCCGGCGACTCCTCTATCAGTTTCTGGTGGCGTCTTTGCATCGAGCAGTCACGTTCACCTATGTGCACAGCGTTTCCGTGGCTGTCCGCGAGAACCTGCACCTCGATATGCCGCGGGTTCTCTATGAACTTCTCCATATAGATCGTGCCGTCCCCGAATGCGGTTATCGCTTCGCTCTCCGCCGCAAGATAGGCGTTTTCTATATAACTCTCATCCTCCACCACGCGCATGCCGCGTCCGCCGCCGCCCGCAGCCGCTTTCAGGATAACTGGAAAGCCCATCTCCTTCGCCAGTTTGCGCGCCTCTTCTATATCTTTTATCGCCCCGTCGCTTCCGGGAATGACCGGCACGCCCGCCTCTTTCATAACCTGCTTCGCTTTGCTCTTGTCGCTCATCATCGCCATCACTTCGACGCTCGGCCCTATGAACTTGATATTGTGAAACTTGCATATCTCTACGAAGTTCTGGTTTTCGCTCAAAAAGCCGTAGCCGGGAAATACCGCATCGCACTCGCTCACTTCGGCTGCCGCGATGATGGAGGGGATGTTCAGATAGCTCTCGGCACTTTTCGGCCCGCCTATGCAGATGGTGGCATCCGCAAGACGCAGATAGCTGGCATCCTTGTCGGCGGTGGAGTAGACGGCAACCACCTCTTTGCCCATCTCTTTTATCGTTCTGATCGCCCTAAGGGCAATTTCACCCCGGTTCGCGATGAGGATACGTTTGATTTCGGCCATAGACTCAGACCTTCTCTACCAGAAAGAGCGGCATATCGTACTCGACCGGCTGGCCGTCTTCTGCAAGAATATCCAGGATTTTACAATCGAACTCGGCCTCGAGCTCGTTCATAATCTTCATAGCCTCCAGAATGCAGAGGGGCTCTCCTTTTCGGACCGTATCGCCGACCTTTACGAAGGGTGGGGAGTCAGGAGACGGAGAGCGGTAGAATGTACCGACCATAGGTGATGTAATGTAGACAGCGTTGTCGGGAATACTCTTTTCGCCCTGTGCCGGGGCCGGGGCTGCCGCCTGAGCGGGTGCCGGAGTCTGCACAACTGTATGCTGTACCGCCGTCTGCACTTCACCCGAAACTGTACCGCCCTTTTCCAGAGCCAGTGCAAAGTCGCCGTTTTCGACTTTAAGTTTGCTCAGATTGCTTGTATTGAAAACTTTTATCAGATCTTTTATCTCTTTCAGATTCATCTTTTTCTCCGGTATTATGGGGATTTTAATTTGATATAATAACACAATTTTTTTGAACCGAACCCTAAACAAGGAGAGTCCATGGGGCTTAAAAGTGATCGCTGGATAAGAGAGACTGCCCTCAAAGAGAAGATGATAGAACCGTTTTGCGAGGATCAGGTAGGCAAAGGGGTGGTCAGCTACGGCCTTAGCAGCTACGGATACGACATAAGAGTCAGCAACGAATTCAAGATTTTCACCAACGTCAACGCCGAGGTGGTCGACCCGAAACGCTTCGACGACAGAAACGTTGTGGATGTTGTCGACGATATATGCATAGTTCCGCCGAACTCCTTCGCGCTCGCCCGTACCGTCGAGTATTTCAGAATACCGAGAAACGTTCTAGCTATATG
>CAYZMY010000021.1:0-15256 GCA_964479605.1 uncultured Campylobacterales bacterium
TCGTTACATACCTTATTTTGAAGGGTATAAAAAAGGTGGTGAAGCTCGGTTTCCCTACGGCTGCCGGAATCGGGCTTGTTGCCGCCGTTATCATCTTTTTTGCGGTAAAAAAGATGATAGAGAGATACTCCCACACCCTTAGCGATGAACGCAGCAGCGTAAACAGCCTCTTCACCATACCGCTCATATTCGCGGCCGCACTGCTCAGCTTCGCCCACGGCGCCAACGATGTGGCAAATGCCGTAGGTCCTCTTGCGGGAATCTATGACGCACTTGCCCACCAGACGATCTCTACGAAAGCTGCCATTCCTCTTTGGGTAATGGTCATAGGAGCGGTCGGAATCTCATTGGGGCTGGCTCTTTACGGTCCCAAGCTCATAAAGACTGTCGGCAGTGAAATTACAGAACTGGACCAGATAAGAGCCTTCTGCATTGCACTAGCCGCCGCCATCACGGTGATCATAGCATCTCAGCTTGGCCTGCCGGTAAGCTCCACACACATAGCGCTCGGAGGTGTTTTCGGTGTCGGGTTCTTGAGAGAGTGGCTCGACAGAACACAGAGACTCGAGTACCGCATCAAAGAGGAGAAAGAGAAGCTCGAAGAGTTGAAAAAGAGGCTGGATGCCTACAAAAGCGAACTCGAAAGCCTTGAATCGAAAGAGACCAAAACACAGCAGGATTACGAGCGCATCGTCCACCTTTTCGAGCTCATATCCGATCATGAAAAGCTGGTAAAAAAAGAGAACAAAGCCCTCAAATCTGTCTACAAAACCAAATATGTCCAGCGAAACGCTTTGAAGAAGATCGTAGCCGCATGGGTCATAACCGTACCAGCCGCCGCACTCATTTCAGCGATAATTTTCTATGTCATAAAGGGGATAATGGTCTAGGAGCTTTCACGCTCCGGCCGTTATCTCTGTCGCTATCTTAAAGCTCTGACGCAAGTTATTTTCTCATCTTATCGGTACTATAAATATATACACTTTATAAAATTTTTCTTCTGCCGATATTCTCAATATATTTTTAATGATGGAAACAGTAGATGATAAAAAAACGGATTTCGTTTATCACTCTTCTTTGCAGTGCCACCCTCGCCTTCTCATCCGAGAGCATGGACGATCTGCTGCGGGCTTTCAAAAGCGAGTCGGAGCTGTCGAAGATAACCAAAAGCGAATCGGCCGGCTTTCTCGACATCTATACCCGTGAAGAGCTGGAGAAGATGCAGGTTCGCACACTTATGGACGTTCTGAAGCTCTTTACCATACCCAACATTACCAGAACCTCCAACAATATAAGCCAGTTTACAAAACCGACCTTCCCTGTAATGCCCCCCTTCGCGATACGTCTTTATGTCAACGACCACGATATGACCTCCACATCGTTCGGAAGTGCACTGATGCTCTGGAGTGATATGCCGGTCGAATATATCGACCATATAGAGGTTTACAAGAGCGCATCTTCCGTAGAGTTCGGCAACGAGCCCGGCAGTGTCATCATAAAACTCTATACGAAAAAGCCCGAAAGAGAAGAGGGAGGAAAAGCGAGATTGACAGCCGATCAGCGAGGCAGTGCGGAAGCCGACCTTTACTATGCCCATACAACCAGAGACGGCCTCTCGTACTTCTTTTTCGCCAATGCAGACAATGTGAATCGCAAAACCTATAAAAACCTGAATCACGAACTGGATTCCGACAACCACGCCCAGAGCTTCTATGCAAACATCTTCAAAGAGGGATGGCGCCTGGAGGGAGGATCTTACAGAAAAGTCAAAGATACTTTCCTGGGACTGGGCAGGGCCTATACCCCGAATGACGGTGAAATAGAAAACCGCCACAACTATTTTCAGCTTGAAAAAAAGTACGATAACGGCTTGAATATAAGAGCAGGGTACGACCATCTCGACAGCTACGAAAAAGAGTCCGACAACAGTGGAATAGCGGCCGGTGCAGCCGGATATGTAACAGATTACGCACTACAGCTTCACGACAAAATAGCCTCTTTGATAGCCGAAAAGAGTTTCACCCACACGAACGGAAAACTCCTCGTGGGAGGATTTTACAAATACAAAGGGCTGGAAGCGGAAGGGGAGTTCGACAGCCACTCTACTTCGTTCACAAATGCAGTGCATCTTTACTCTCTATATCTGGAGGAGAGTTACAGCTTCAATCCCACAACAACCTTCATCGGCTCTTTCAAGGGTGACTACTACAGATATGAAAAGCGGATAGAGGCGAAAAAAGAGCACATTTTGCGAGCTGGCCTCATAAAGAACTACGGCCCTGTTCAAATCAAAGCTTTCTATACCAAAACATACTACGCCGTACCGTTTCTATATCTCTACGGACCCGACAATATTCCTTATAAAGTGAACCCTGAGCTCAAATTTCCCGAACCGACACTTACATCGCTCGGAGTGCGCTACAAAAAGGGCCGCCATACCGTGGATGCCAGAATGTCGCTCATTACCGTAAAAAACAAGGTTCTTCACAAACGTGACGGTACGCTCTACAACAATCCCAAAGGGTGGTACCACCAGTACGAATTGAAATACAGTTACAACTTTGATGCAAGGAACAGCCTTAAGATGGATCTGTATATGGGAGAGAACGCTTCCGGACTGACTATGAGCCCAAAATACGGCGGACATATACAGCTTTTCAACAGTTTCGGCAAAATAGATCTTTACAACCAGATAGGCTATAGAAGCAACTGCGATTTTTACGGAGTAGATATAGATCCGACATACGATTATACGGCTTCCGTGAAGTATCATGCGACAAAAGATCTATCTATCGGATTTAGAGGCGAAAATATCTTTGGAACAGGCTACAGGCAAAGTTACGCCAGACTGCCGTATTCGATGCCGATTTTCGACAGGAAATTCTGGCTTAATCTGGAGTATCTGTTTTGAAAAAGTTAATACTCATCCTTATAGCCGCCCTGTTTTTGAGTGCTTCTCCTGCTGAAAAAGAGAGAAATATATACCGTACTATTCTAAATGCCATATTTCCGGACAAAACGGTCATTCATGTATGGCTTGACAACCCTAAAAAGAGAGAGATTTTCGAAAAGATAAAGCGTGTCAAGGTTGTAAAAGACCATGACAAAGCGGATATTCTGATTCTTTATAAATCTTTTGACGTTCCTTCAAACAACAAAATCATATTTGCCGACGGCTACCTGGTCTTCGAACATTTCAAAAACAGGCTGGTCGGAGGGTTCTACTGGCAAAAAGGGCGCCCAAATCTGGTCTTTATAAAAAAGAACCTAAAAGATCACAATATAAGCCTTCCTCCCACTCTCAAGGAGTATATTGAGGACGATATGTGAAATCGATAAGCCGCATATACTTTTTTCTGATAGCATCCATCGTCGCATCTGTTATATATCTTTACTACGGCGTAACGACGACAAACGTCAAGCTTATAAAAAATCTTGAGGAGATATTTGTAGTTCAAGCCGGTAATTTTGCCGAAAATATAGAAGAAGAGCTTAAAAAACATGCCGCTCCCGACAAAAGACTCTACGATATTTTGAAGGAGAACGCAGCCGTCAGGAATGAGCTTGAACACACTCTTTCGGCACTTGTTACTCCCTCTTTCAAATATGTATATGTCCTGTATAGAGATGACAAAGGCAAATACCGCTATCTTCTCGACGGCAGCAAGGAGGACAAAGGGAGTTTCGATCAGAAGCTCGATGTAGACAAGCAGAAGTGGAATCGCTGCTACGAGACAAAAAAAGATCAGGTACTTATGCAGAATAACCTCGAAGGTCTCTGGATAACATACCTAAAACCGGTAGTAAGGAACAACAGCGTGGAAGGAGTCATAGCAATCGACTTCTCTACACGTCTGCCCTCGACAATCGCCCAGGCCACTAGACCGCTGGAAAATATATTTATCTATATCTTCGCCGCTATAGGAATACTTCTGCTTATTCTTCTTTATCAGACTGTTTTGAGCATAAAAACGAAAAAAGAGAGTATCATAGACCCTCTAACTTCTACATACAACCGTAATTTCCTTAGATCTTTCCTCAAGTCGATCAATCCCGCCAGATACCAGATCATGATGCTCGATATCGACCATTTCAAGAAAATAAACGACAATTTCGGCCACAAAGCGGGCGACCTGGTACTTCGTGAAGTGGCTACTGCTATAAAGAACGAACTTAGGGAAAAAGACCGCATAATCCGTTTCGGAGGAGAAGAGTTTTTAATATTTCTTTACAAACAGAAAAAAGAGTGTCTTGCGGCACAGAAGATTTCAAAACGTCTCAAAGAGAGCATAGAAAAGAGAATTTTCATGTATGAAAATACTCCCATACACATTACCGTCTCCATAGGCATAACTTCAAATCCCGAACATTTCAAAAGTGTGCCGGATGCCATAAAACGTGCCGACGAGATGCTCTACATCGCCAAGCGCGAAGGGCGAAACAAAATCATTTTCGACAATCCGAACCAGGAAGCACCTGTTAGTGAAAAGAAGACCATATCAGAAGTTAAAGAGGCTATTGAAGAGGATAGAATCATCTGTCATTACCAGCCGATTGTCGATCTGAAAACGGAACAGGTAATCAAATACGAAGCACTTGCACGAATGATCGACAAGGATGGAAAGACTCTTTTGCCATATCTTTTTTTGGAGTCTATCGCCTATACGAACATTTATACGGATCTAACCAAAAGGGTATTAACTATAGTTTTCAGCCAGATCAAGCTTCACCATCTGCCCATCAGCATCAATCTGAACATTTCCGATATCCTGGACAATATGATTTTCATGATTATAGTGGATGAAATCGAAGAGAATCTGGACTTGGCAAAGTGGCTTGTGATCGAACTTTTGGAAAACGAACATATAAGCAATATCGAGAATATGAGAGAGAGACTTCTCAAACTGAAATCATACGGGGTAAAGATCGCTATCGACGATTTCGGAAGCGGTTTTTCAAACTTCTCCATCTTTCAAGACCTGCCCATAGATATTCTCAAGATAGACGGCTCTCTTATAAAAGATCTCGACTCCTCAAAAATAGCCTACTCCATAACAGAGTCCATAACTCTGTTTTCGAAAAAACTGGGGATAGAGAGTGTAGCCGAATTTATTCACAGTGAAGAGATTTTACGCATAGTAAAAGATATAGGAATAGAAAAGGGCCAGGGTTTCTACCTGGGAAAACCTTCCGACGCTATCAAGTCCGTTAAACAGGCATCTGAAATTTCTGCGTAATCAATTCTCCCTCGTCGTTGAAATAGAGATAGTAGAGCAGATCCTTCTTTACGCTCTCTCCGGCAAGATACCTAAGAGCCAGATTCGCCTGCAAAGATGCAATATGCATGACAATCGGCGCGGCAATACCGGCAGGCTGGCGATCCATTATCTTGAAAGCATCGAAACTGCTTCTGTCTATAAAGCAGACCTGACCGTTGAAAGCCTCTACAGAACCGTATATCCATGGGGTTTCGATCTGCTTTGCATAGAGATCTATCTGGGCGCGGCTGGGCAGATTGTCTGTAGCATCCAGAATAAGATCGTACTCTCTGGGTACTTTTGCAAATTCGTCAAATCGGACCGTATACGGGGTAACTTTCACAAAAGGGCAGCGGCTCTCTACCAGTTCGGCCGCCGCTTCAGCCTTGAGTCTTCCTTCGTCTCCGACTCTAAAGGCGATCTGACGATGGATATTGTGTACGGAGACTTCATCGAAATCGACCAGGTCGATATACCCTATTCCGCTGGCTCCCAGGGCTATGGCAAGAGAACTGCCGAGCCCGCCGGAACCTACAATGACAACCTTTCTGTTTTGCAGTGACGCCTGAACATCCTCTCCCCAAAGCATTACCTGACGATTGAAATAGTGAAAGTAATCTTGCATATTCCGCTCCGTTTTCTAGAGATTATAGCATATTAGTTTCCGATCATACTGACAGAAGAGATGCAATTTTCGGGCAAAACCCGAAATTAGGCGGGTCCGGAGGGGTTGGCGGATTTTATGGATTTTGAGGCATCTCTTTTGCGGATTGAACAGCAGGGTGAGTTTTTTGTAAGTTATCTCTCTTAATCGGCTCTACTTTTGAGCTGTTTTTCAAAACCCCATACTCTTTTTGCTTCCCTGGTCGTTTTTCTATCTACCGAAACGACCATCAAAGCCTCTTTGTCTTCAAGTACACTGACAACTTCTCCAAAGGGATCGAGCAGCATCGAGTCTCCGTAAAACTTCCATTTCAGCTCTTTGTCGGCGTAGTCTCCTACCCTGTTGGCTCTCAGAATATATATGTTGTGTAAAAAAGAGCGGGTCTTGAGAATCTCTCTCCATCTGTTGTGAGATTCGAATGTCGAAGAGGTCGGAAGAAGCAGCACATCTACATCTCTTGCATTGAGGCGGTCGAAAAAATGGTTGAAGTGCAGTTCGAAACCTCCTATAACGCCGAAACGCATACCCTTGTGGGTAAAAACCAGCGGATCTTCCAGCGGTTTTTTCTCGTTGACGAAAAACTCCTCTTCATTCCAGTGACCGTAATCCATAAGAATCTGCTGATGGTATGTATGTGTACTTTTGGGTGTCACCTTTACGACTGTTTTATAGCATTTGCCGCCCTTTACCTGCACCAGCGGAGCGACTACGACAATATCGTATTTTTTGCTAAGCTCTTTCACCATTGCAAGATGGTGATCGCTTTGGTCTTTTATCATATTGGGCGGCATCTTTTCCAGCTCTTTGAAGAAGTGGTTCAACACATATTCACCGAGCAGTATAAGCTCAGCCTCTTTGGCCTTGGCCGCTTTGAAGTAGTGGTCCAGCGCATTTGGGCTCATCCCCTGTGTCGGCATCTGAAGCGCGGCAATACGGATCATTCCGCTTCTCCGTTTTCTATGTCGCTCTTCTCTATAGTCTCCACCTCGAGCTTTGCCGCCTCCAGAATCCGGCCGGCTTCTTTGAGAAGCTTCATACCCTCTTTATAGAGCTTTACACTCTCTTCAAGAGGAATTTCAGGATCCATCAGCCTCTCCATTATCCTCTTCGCCGCTTCGATCTTTCCTTCGAAGTCCATCTCTTTTTTTTCAGCCACAAAACCCCTTTGTATCTATTCTACTTCAAAACATCGGCTACATAGTCCGAGAATTTGTCGACCTCGACCAAAAAAGCATCATGGCCGTAGTCGCTCTCTACCTCGTAATAGCTGACAAATCCGCTCTGCCCCTGGGCATCCATGACGATCTTTATCTCTTTCATCTCTTCCGGCATGAAAAGCATATCCCTGCTGAAAGAGATAAGATGAAGATCGGTCTTGATTCTGCCCAGCGCCTCGTCGAGCGTATCGTATCCCCTTGAGATGTCGAAAATATTTATCGCCTTTGTAATATAGAGGTAGCTCAGAGGATCGAACCATTTGCTGAAACCGTATCCGTTATACTCCAGATAGCGCTCAACCTGGAACTTTCCGAACAGCTCGAAAAGCCCGTCCGTTTCGACATAGCTGCGGCCGAATTTGCGATCCATAGACTCGGGACTCAGGTAGCTTATGTGCCCTGCCATCCTGCCGACAGCAAGCCCTGTAAAACCCTCTTCCGCAAAATCAGCCGGATCATAATTGCCGTTTTTGAATCTCGGATCTTTTATTATCGCTTCCTGCACGACTTTGTTGAAAGCTATCGCCCACGGACGGGTGGCATGGGTCGCCGCCATAACTATCGTATGTTTCGCAAGCCCCGGATACTCTACTGCAAACCTGAGTGCCTGCATACCGCCCATAGAACCGCCTATTATCGCGTGAAGACGGTCTATACCCAGACGGCTCAGCAGGATCCGCTGCGCTTTTACCATATCTTTTACGGTAACCACCGGAAAGCGCAGACGGTACCTCTCCTCACTCGGGTAAATATTGGACATAGGGCCGGTAGAGCCGTAACAGCTTCCTATTACATTTACGCATATTACGAAGTATTTTTTAGTATCTACAGCTTTGCCGTCACCTATCAGCGCATCCCACCAGCCCGGCTTTCTGTCGCCTTCATAAAGACCGGCGGCATGGTGGCTGCCGCTGAGTGCATGCGTAATGAGTACGGTGTTGCTCTTATCTTCGTTAAGCTCGCCATAGGTCTCGTAGACCAGTTCATACGGCTCAAGAATACGCCCGCTCTCGAGATATAGAGCGTTCGTGAAGAGCTCTTTACGTGTATCTAGTTCCAAACGGTTCCGCCCTCTCTTTCGCGATCATCTGATTCAAGCCGTCAGATGTAATAGTTGGGTGCCTCTTTGGTAATCATGACATCGTGAACATGGCTCTCTTTCAGCCCTGCGCTGGTAATCTCCACAAACTCGGCCCGTTCCCAGAACTTCTCGATATTTTCGCTTCCGCAGTATCCCATCGACGACCTCAAACCGCCAGTAAGCTGATGAATCACATCGGCAATGCGCCCTCTGTAGGGAACACGGCCCTCAATGCCTTCCGGAACCAGTTTGTCGGCAGCCGTTCCCTCCTGGAAATATCGGTCCGTACTCCCTTTTGTCATGGCTCCTATACTCCCCATGCCCCTGTAACTTTTGTATTGGCGCCCCTGATACATAATAGTCTCGCCGGGGCTCTCTTCGGTACCTGCCAAAGTAGAGCCTGCCATTATGCAGCTTGCACCGACCGCAAGAGCTTTTGCTACATCGCCGGAGTATTTGATACCGCCGTCGGCGATTACCGGTACGCCGTATTTGTGCCCGACCTGCGCACACTCATCTATCGCGCTGATCTGGGGAACCCCGACACCTGCAACTATTCTAGTCGTACAGATCGAACCCGGTCCGATTCCCACTTTTATCGCATCTGCCCCGGCTTTTATCAGATCTTCCGCGGCTTCGCTTGTAGCGATATTTCCGGCAATTATGTCGACACTCAGTTCACCTTTGAGTTCTTTAAGTGTATCCATAATCCCCTGCGAATGGCCGTGCGCAGAGTCCAGAACCAAAACATCCGCTCCCGCTTCCGCAAGTGCGCGGGCTCTATCCGTCTGTCCAACTCCTATAGCCGCTCCTACGCGCAGCCTGCCGAACTCATCTTTGCAGGCATTCGGATACTCTTTTCTCTTCTTTATATCTTTAATCGTAACAAGTCCCTGCAAAATACCGTTTTCATCTATAAGAGGGAGTTTCTCGATCTTGTTTTTATGCATAATATCCGCAGCTTCATCGAGGGAGATACCCTTTTTTGCCGTAATGAGAGGCATACTTGTCATTACCTCTTCGACATTTTTACCCATATCGGTCTCGAATCTCATATCGCGATTGGTAAGAATCCCCAGAAGCTTCATATTTTTATCGACTATCGGAACACCGGAAATTCTATATTCGTGCATAATCGCTTCAGCCTCACCGAGAGTCTGTCCCGGATGCATAAATATCGGGTCTATGATAATTCCGGACTCGCTCTTTTTCACCTTTTTTATCTGCTTTACCTGCGTTTCGATATCCATATTTTTGTGAATGATACCTATTCCCCCAAGACGTGCCATTGCGATAGCGGCACGAAACTCCGTAACTGTATCCATGGCAGCGGAGACTATGGGAATATTAAGGCGAATGTTTCTGGTAAGCTGGGTAGATATATCTACCTCTTTCGGCAGAACTGTCGAGTGCTTCGGTACCAGCAGAACATCTTCGAATGTCAGGGCGCGCTTTCTGATTCTCATAAGGTCTCTCCTTCGTTATTTTTCATATGCTACAGCTCTTTCGAGGCTAAGTGCCCCGTCAAACACAGTCTGTTCATCAAAATGTTTTCCGATAAGCTGAAGACCTACGGGAAGGCCTTCGGCACTCTTTTGAACCGGTATGCTTATTGCCGGCAGGCCTGCCAGGTTTATACCGATGGTATAGGCATCGCTCAGATACATCTGAAGCGGGTCGGCCATCTCTCCGAATTTGAAAGCGGGAGTAGGTGCGACGGGAGAGAGTATCAAGTCGGCGTCTTTGAATATCTCTTCGAACTCATCTTTTATCAGATGGCGCACCTTCTGCGCTTTGAGATAGTAGGCATCGTAGTAGCCGGAAGAGAGGACAAAGCTTCCGAGCAGAATCCTTCGCTTTACCTCTTCACCGAACCCTTCGCTTCTTGTTTTAAGATAGAGCTCTTTCAGGTTATCGGCATCTTTGACGCGATTACCGTATCTTATACCGTCGTATCGGCTCAGGTTGGCGCTCGCTTCCGCAGTAGCGATAATATAATAGGCGGCTATGTCATATTTTGCACCCATCATCTCTTTATGGACGATTTTGTGGCCCGCATCTTCAAGAGCTTTTATGGCTGTATCGTAAGCCGACTGCACCTCACCGGAGGCATCCTTTATGTAGTTGTCTATGACCGCAACGGTAAGCTTTCTGTCGGCATCCAGGTTGGGAGCTACCGGAACATACTCTACATCCGCACTCGTACTGTCGTGGCTGTCGTGCCCGCTTATTATGTCGTATAAGATGGCGGCGTCTTCCACATTCTGAGTCATCGGTCCTATCTGGTCGAGGCTTGAACTGTAGGCTCCGAGTCCCCATCTGCTCACACGCCCGTAGGTAGGTTTCATACCCACTATTCCGCAAAAAGCGGCCGGCTGCCTGATGGAGCCGCCGGTATCGCTTCCCAGAGCCGCTATCGCCACCCCGGCACCCACAGCGGCGGCCGACCCGCCCGAAGAGCCTCCGGGAACGCGCTCGGGATCGTGCGGATTGAGGGTCTTTCCGTAGAAGCTGCTCTCAGTAGAGCTTCCCATCGCGAACTCATCCATATTGGCCCGCCCGAAAGGCGACAGTCCCGCCGCTTCTATCTTTTCAATGACTGTAGCGTTGTAAGGCGCCACATACCCCTGCAGAATATTGCTGCCGGCAGTGACGTTCCACCCTTTTACCTGAATGTTGTCCTTGATAAGCAGAGGCACGCCATCACCTGCTTCGTCGAATGCAATATAGGCATTCAGTTCCGCTCTCTCTTCCGCTTTGCGTCTGATATCTTCACGCAGTGCGGCAATCTCCTCTTTGGGAAGCTTCAAAGCCTCTTTAAGCGTTATCAACCTTCTCTCCTTTTCTTCATCTTCAAAAGGGCGATTCCCAGTGCAATCGCAACAAATATCGCCCCCACTGTTCCTACAATAACCTGCCACGAAACCGGCTCGGTCAAATCAAACATTCAAAACCCTGGCGCAACGCTCGCAGAGGGCATCCTCTTTTGGTGCCGCAAAACGCCAGCAGCGGGGACACTTACATCCTGAAGCCCTGACAATTTCAAACCTGTCACCCTCTATCTCGAACTCTCCGAGCACTTCCGATTCGGCTTCTTCCCTGATTTCACTCACGACAAACCAGTCTTCGGCATCTTTGCTGCTCAGAATATCGAGTTTTTCACTTCTAACCGCAATCCCAAGCTCAAGCGTCTGCTTTATAGTACCCTCTTTTTTCAGACGGTCGACTATTTCGAAAAACGCCTCTCTCGCCGCCGTCATATACTCTTCATCCAGTCTGCTTTCAGGTTTTTGCAGCGGTTCATAACGGATATCGAAAATATCTTCCGCTTCACCTTTGATTACAGCCGGGGCGTATTCGAGCAGTTCGTCGCATGTATATGTAAGTACGGGGGCTACAAGCGGTATGAGTGTACGCGCTATCATCGCCACCGCACTCTGGCTGCTCCTTCTGACAGGACTGTTTTTCTCCTCGCAGTAGAGGCGGTCTTTCGTGATATCGAGGTAGATCCCGCTCAGTTCGTTGGTCAGAAAGTTGTTCAGCGTATGAAAACCTTTCGAGTAGTCGTAAGCGTCAAACGACTCTCTCATAGATTCGAAAACCTCCGCCGCTTTTTTGACTATCCAGCGATCCAGCTCACCCATCTGATCCGCATCCATAACGCTATCCAGATCATCCACATTGGCCAGCAGAAAGCGGAACGTATTGCGGATTTTTCGGTAGTTTTCCGATACCTGTTTCAAGATCGCATCGCTGATTTTAAGATCGCTCTTGTACTCGCTCATCGCGACCCAAAGACGAAGAATTTCACTGCCGTACCGTTTGGACACCTCATCTGGGGCTACAACATTGCCCTTGGACTTGGACATCTTCTCGCCCTTCTCATCCACTGTGAATCCATGTGTCAAAATCGCCTTGTACGGCGCTTTGTGTTCGATTGCGCACCCCAGAAGCAGTGAACTCTGGAACCAGCCCCTGTGCTGGTCGCTCCCTTCAAGGTAGAGATCGGCTGGAAACTCTCCGGCATCGTAGTTTCTTGATTTCAGTACCGCATACCACGTAGAGCCGCTGTCGAACCAGACATCCAGAATATCCATAACTTTTTCAAGATCGTTCGGATCGTAACCGCTGCCCGGATAGAGCAGCTCTTCGATGCTCATATCGTACCAGGCATCGCACCCTTTCATCTCGAAAATCATCGCGACGAAGTTCAAAACTTTCTCGTCGAGAATCACTTTTCCGCTCTTTTTGTCGCGGAAAAAGGCTATAGGAACACCCCAGTCACGCTGCCTGCTTATACACCAGTCCGGGCGCCCTTCAACCATGGAGTTTAGCCGGTTGCGGCCCCACTCCGGGTAGAATTCCGTTTTTTCAATCTCTTCAAGTGCAATTTCGCGAAGACTATTTCCCTCACCTTCCGGTTTGCCGTCGATGCTGATAAACCACTGCTTTGTAGCACGGAAAATAAGAGGTGTATGGCTTCGCCAGCAGTGGGGGTATGAGTGTATAAACCTATCTACTTTCAAAAGGGCATTTCCGAGAAGCTTCAAAATCTCTTCATTTGCCTCGAAGATATGTTTTCCCACGAACTCTTCAGCATTGGGCAGAAGATCCAGCCTCACTACGGTCTCGTCGAATTTACCCTCTTCATCGACAGGCATTACGACATCGAGCCCGTAGTTCAGGCCTACCCTGTAGTCATCTTCACCGTGTCCGGGCGCTGTATGTACGGCGCCTGTACCGTTTTCCATCAGGACATGCTCGCCGAGCACTATGCGCGAAGGTCTGCCGTTGAGCGGGTTGATGGCATTTTCACCTTCAAGATCTCTTGCGGGAATGCGCATCTCTATCGGCCCCTCTACGACGCCGCTCTCCTGAAGATCATCGAACAGCTTTTCGGCTACGATGTATCCATCTTTGGTCAAAACATACATCTCTTCAGGATTGAGGCTGATGCCCACGTTTGCGGGCAGCGTCCACGGCGTAGTGGTCCATATCACGATGGCGGCCGCTTCCGGATGCCCCAGTTTCTGCTTAGCTTTGTCGGAGAGCTCAAAAGCGACATAGATAGAGAAATCCTCTTTGTCTTCATACTCCACCTCAGCCTCTGCAAGCGCGGTTCGTTCGGCCCAGCTCCAGTATACCGGCTTGTTGCGTTCTACAAGCAGCCCTTTCGCCGCGACATTGCAGAGTGTTCTGTATATGTTCGCTTCAAAACGGAAATCCATAGTAACGTAAGGCTTTTCCCAGTCGGCAATGACTCCCAGGGCTTTGAAACCCTCCTTCTGCACATCGACAAATTTCGCGGCATGGCGTCTGCAAAGTTCTCGTATCTTCGTCTTTGGAAGCTGCTCTTTTTTCGCTTTGCCTATCTTCTTTTCAACCTGCTGCTCAATGGGAAGCCCGTGGCAGTCCCAGCCAGGTGTAAAGCGGACGGCAAATCCCTGAAAATAGTTGTCTTTTACGATTATATCTTTGAGTACCTTGTTGAGCGCGTGGCCGATATGTATCTTGCCGTTGGCATACGGCGGACCGTCGTGGAGTGTAAAGAGCTTTTCACCCTGACGGTTAGACTTCATCCTCTCATATACTCTCTGTTCAAACCATCTGGCATAACGTTTAGGTTCGTTTTGAGGCAGGTTTCCGCGCATTGGAAAACCTGTTTTGGGAAGATTGAGTGTAGACTTGTAATCCATACAGCGCTCCGGATAAAAATTGGATTATTATATATAAAGAGCCATTAAAAAGGGCTGATTCGCGGCGTTCACTTTGGTATAATGGTGAAACAAGAGGAGTCGCGACAATGAAAAACAGACTGATAATCATAGGAAAAAACCTCTATCTCAACCGTCCGTTTATGGAGTATATCGAGCGTGAGCTGGAACACCTGGGTTTTTTGGAACAGATTACCAGGCTCTGTGAAACCAGCAGCGAGATAGTAGCGCTGCTTCAGGAGCAGATTGCCGGTGACGGAAATATAATAATAGTCGCCAACAAAAAAGCCTTTACACCCATAAGCAAACTCCTTGCGACAATGACGGAAGACACTCTGATACTCAAAGAGAACATTCTGATCCCTTCCAAGAGCGCAGTTTACGATGATAACAGCTTTCTTCTGCAGTATGAGAACCGTTCCGTCAACGTCGTTATGGCGGAACCCGGAAAGACGGTGCCGGTATTTCTTATTGAAGAGGAGAAAAAAGAGGGGATTATCCATATTTTCAACATGGATGAAGAGGGGGCAGATGCTCTTTTGGATCCTTTGGCAAAGAGTTACGAAGTTGAATTTGCATCTACCACTCTCACACCGGGATGGCTGGAAGTAGAGTGCAGTGCAAAGAAGTTTGGACGTCTGGAAAACTTCTTAAAGGGCGTAAAGCAGCTGATGGGAGATAAGGTTATCGAGTCTACCAACATCATTGCGTACCTGATACACAGACTTTCAAAGGCACAAAAAAGTGTTACGTTTGCCGAAAGCTGCACCGGAGGACGCATCGCTTCAAAACTCACTTCGCAAGCAGGATCGTCGACGATATTCAAAGGTTCTCTGGTAACTTACTCAAACGTCATTAAAGCCGGATGGCTGGGCGTGGAGAAAGATATATTCGAAAAATACGGCGCTGTAAGCAAAGAGTGCGTCGGGCAGATGCTCACAGGAGCAAAAGAGATTGCCGGTGCGGATTATGCGCTTGCTGTCAGCGGCATAGCCGGCCCGGGAGGCGGCACCCCGCAAAAACCGGTCGGAACCGTCGTTATAGGAGCAAAGAGTGATACACATACAGTAATAGAAACTCTATACTTCGAAGGAGACCGCAACTATATACAGGAGCAGAGCGTACTTTATGCATACAAACTCCTTTTTCAGATAGCTTCAGAGGAGCTTTTTTGAAAAAGTGGACGCCGGAGGGGAAAAATCCCTTGACAAGCCGGCTCTTTTTTCCTATAATTTCGCTCACGTTTACGAGATAAACGATTTAAAGATTGACCCGTTAGCTCAGTTGGTAGAGCAATTCCCTTTTAAGGAATGGGCCGTTGG